>JBIIDD010000201.1:0-3519 GCA_044238565.1 Candidatus Nanopelagicales bacterium | reverse complement strand
TGAAGCGGAGTCTCGACGCCGAAGATGCTCACCATCGGCCCGAAGGGGATGACGGCGAAGGCGATGAAGGCCATCGTCGCCGAGATCACCGGCGCGATCCAATAGACGGCACGGTGCGCCGTCTTGGGGATGATCTCCTCCTTCAGGGCCAACTTGAAGCCGTCCATGAGGGACTGCAGCAGGCCGAAGGGGCCGACACGGTTGGGGCCGACGCGCGACTGCATGCGTGCCACGACGCGGCGCTCCCACCAGATGGTGAAGAGGGTGAGGAGCACGAGCATGACGAAGATCGCGAGGACCTTGAGCAGCACGAGCCACCAGGGGTCGTTGAAGGTCATCTCAGTCATGCCCCACCTCCCGTGACACGCACCCGACTGCCGTGCGATGCCCCGATGGCGAGCGCCCGTGAGCCCTCGGAGGTCATCGGGATCCACACCGCGCTGTCGACGACGTCGGCGATGCGCAGGGGCAGCTCGATCGCACCCTGGTCCGTGGCCACGACGACCCTGGAGGCATGAGCGAGACCGAGCGCGCGCGCCGTCTCCACGCCCATCAGCGCCTCGGTCTGGCGCGCGGTGGCGGCCAGGTGCGGCTCGCCCTCCTGCAGGGCACCCGCATCGAGGAGGAGTCGCCAGGTCGCCAGGGCGACGGTGCCCACCGCCTCCGCGGTCGCGGGAGCCACGGCAGGTGCCGCCGGACGCGCGCCGGACCAGGAGCCCAGACGATCCAGTTCGCTTCGCAGCGCGCTGACGTCTCCAGCACCGAAGGGAACATCGAGGACGTCGGCCATCATCGCGAGCACCCGGCCGTCAGGGATCGGCTGAGCACCGTGGATAGCGGCGGAGAAGGGCTTCGTGCGCCCCTCCCAGTCAGTGAAGGAACCTGCCTTCTCTGCGACCACAGCGACGGGGAAGACGACATCGGCGGCCTCGGTCACATCGTTGTGGTGCGTGGAGAGGGCCACGACGAAGGGGACGTCCGCGATCGCGCGCCGGAGGTCATCGGCACGGGGATGGTCTGCGACCTCGAGGCCAGCGACGAGCAGCGCATCAATGCGCCCGCCGCCCAGCATCGCGTCGATGAGGGCGTCACCTGAGAGCCCGCCCGTGGGCAGGCTGCTGGGATCCACTCCCCACACCGCGGCTACTTCGTCGCGTGCACGCGCGTCGTCCGCAGGACGACCGCCGGGCAGCAGGCCAGCGAGCGCGCCCGAATCCAGAGCGCCGCGCTCCCCTGCACGCCGGGGCACCCAGCCGAGGCGGGCCCCCGTGCTGGAAGCGAGCTCGGCCGCGGCCGACAGGGCGCCGGGGACACCGGCCATGCGCTCGCCGACGAGGATGACAGCACCGGGCTCGCGCAGCGCCGCAAGCGTTCCTGCGGCCTGCTCACCGCCCAGCATCTGGCGCAGAGCGACGGCCTCTCCACCGGGCTGCACGGCCCACCACTCGGCGTTCATCTTTTCCATGCCACGCGTGCGAACCGGCGTCAGGGAAACGACGCGAGGTCCACCCTTGCGCGTCGCGGCGCGCAGGCGCAGGAAGATGATCGGCGACTCATCCTCGGGCTCCAGGCCCACGAGCAGCACGGCCGGAGCGATGTCGAGATCGGCGTAGGTCGGACCAAGCGGCTTGCCGGCGACCGACGACGCCAGGAACTGTGCCTCTTCATCACTGGAGATGCGAGCGCGGAAGTCGATATCTCCGGTGCCCATGGCCACGCGGGCGAACTTGGCGTAGGCGTAGGCATCCTCACGGGTGAGGCGGCCACCGGTGAGGACCCCCGCCCGCCCGCGCGCAGCAGCGAGGCCGCGAGCAGCGATATCGAGGGCCTCGGGCCACGAGGCGGGGCGCAGCTCTCCGTCCTCGCGCACGAGCGGTGAGGCGATGCGGCCCTCGTGCGTGTAGATGAAGGCAAAGCGCCCCTTGTCGCAGTTCCACTCCTCATTGACCTCGGGGTCGTCCCAGGCCAGGCGCCGTGTGACGACTCCGCGGCGCACGTCGGTGCGCAGGGAACAGCCCGATGCGCAGTGCTCGCATGTGGTCGGGGTGCTCACCAGATCGAACGGCCGGGCGCGGAAGCGGTAGAGGGAGCTGGTCAGCGCACCCACGGGGCAGATCTGGATGGTGTTGCCCGAGAAGTAGGAGTCGAAGGGCTGGTCGGGTGCAATGCCGACCTGCTGCTTGGCACCACGCTCAAGCAACTCGAGCATGGGGTCGCCCGCAATCTGCTCGGCGAAGCGCGTGCAACGCGCGCAGGAGACGCACCGCTCGCGATCGAGCAGGATCTGAGCGCTCATGTTGATCGGCTTCTCGAAGGTGCGCTTCTCCTCCTCGAAGCGCGAGGTGCCGCGCCCGGCGGTCATCGCCTGGTTTTGCAGGGGGCACTCCCCGCCCTTGTCGCACACGGGGCAGTCGAGAGGGTGATTGAGGAGCAGGAACTCCATCACTCCCTCCTGAGCCGTGTCAGCCATCTCGGAGGTGCGCTGGGTGCGCACGACCATGCCCTCGGTCACGGCAATGGCGCAGGCCGGCTGGGGCTTGGGCTGACCGTCGATCTCGATCAGGCACATGCGGCAGGCAGCCACAGGATCGAGAAGCGGGTGATCGCAGAAGCGGGGAATCTCGATGCCCATGAGCTCGGCGACGCGGATGACGAGCATGCCCTTGGGCACGCGCACCTCGATGCCGTCGACGGTGATCGTCACCACCTCGGCGGGAGCAACACCGGCGGGACTCTGCGGGGCGATCGTCATCGCGCGGCCACCTCACCGAACACATAGGAAGCCGCCGGAGGGAACGCCTCGTCGACGGGCGTGCGGGTTGCCGCCTCGAACTCGTCGCGGAAGTACTTCAGGGCCGCGGGGTAGGGAGTCGCGGCGGCGTCACCTAGGGCGCAGAAGGACCGACCCGCGATGTTGCCGCACACCTCGACGAGCAGATCCATGTCGGCGTCAGTGCCGTGTCCGTGCTCGAAGCGCTCGAGCACGCCCGTGATCCAGTAGGTGCCCTCACGGCACGGCGTGCACTTGCCGCACGACTCGTGCTTGTAGAACTCCAGCCAGCGGGTGACCGCCTTGACGACGCTGATGGTGCTGTTGAAGACCATCGGAGTGCCGGTGCCGAGCATCGTGCCGGCCTCGGCCATCGCCTCATAGGTGAGCGGAGTGTCGAGGTGGTCGGCGGTGAGCATGGGGACCGAGGAGCCGCCGGGGATCCAGAACTTCACCGTGCCATCACCACCGACCACGCCTCCGGCGTAGTCGAGCAGCTCTCGCATGGTGATGCCGAGGGGCGCCTCGTAGATGCCCGGGCGTGCGACGTGCCCGGAGACGGCGAAGACCTTGAAGCCGGGGGACTTCTCGGTGCCGAACTGACGGAACCACTCGACCCCGTGGTTGATGATCCACGGGATGTTGGCGATCGTCTCGACGTTATTGACGACGGTGGGCGCGGCGTAGAGACCGTGGGTCGCGGGGAATGGCGGCTTGAGCCGCGGCTGGCCGCGATAACCCTCGAGCGA
>JBIIDD010000200.1:0-3532 GCA_044238565.1 Candidatus Nanopelagicales bacterium | reverse complement strand
GTCTCGGCTGCCGAGTGGGAGGCGGGACTCAAGGCGTTCGACAAGTTCCTCGTGATACCGCCGCAGGATGCCGCCCGACGCATCGTGGACGGCACCGTGCGCCGGCGCCCGCGGGTGCTCATCGGCCCCGAGGCCTACGTGGGTGACGTCCTGGCGCGGCTAGCCCCGTCGGCCCATGCATCGGTGTTCGAATTCATCGCCCGCAAGCGGGCCGGCCTGTGAAGGTTTCCCGGCGTCTGGCCCTCGTCGTCACGCTCCTTGCGTCCACACTTGCGGCCAGCCTGCTGGCGGGTCCTGCTCTCGCGTCAGGCGACCGCATCGAGAAGGGGATCACCGCGGGCCTGCGTGCGCCGGCTCTCGGTAGTGACGCCACCGTGCACGTGCGTGACGTCACCACCGATGCCGCCTTAGCGGACCTGGGCGGAGACGAGCGCCAGATTCCGGCCTCCACGATGAAGGTGATGACGGCGGCCACCGCGCTTGTCGCGCTGGGAGAGAGCCACCGCTTCGCTACCCGAGTCGTCGAAGGCGTCGAGGCGGGGAGCATCGTGCTCGTCGGCGGGGGAGATCCGCTTCTCACGCGGAATGACATCGCTGACCTGGCTACCCGCGCGGCACGCAAACTGCGCCAGGCTGGCACCACGTCGATCACGGTCCATGTCGATGACTACCTCTTCCCCCAGCCAGCTGATGCCCAGGGATGGGCCCCGGGTGACCGGCCGACGTACGCCTCTGCCGTGCGTCCTCTCAGCATCGTCGGCCAGTACTCCAACGACACCGTGGCGTCAGCCTGGTCGGCATTCGTGACCGATCTGCAGGCCGAAGGCATCGCCGCACGAATGGGGAGTCGGATAGTGGCTCCCGAGGGCGCCTCGCGGGTGGCGGTGATCCGCCCCCACACCCTTCGGGAGGCCGTCGGGCTCATGCTCCGGGTGAGCGAGAACAACGTGGCCGAGATCCTCTTCCGCCAGGTAGCCCTGGCCCAGGGCTACCCCGCCACCTGGAGCGGAGCGTCATCTGCCGCCCACGAGGTGCTTCGCGCCCTCGGCCTTGCGACCTGGCGCCTGCGCCTGGTCGACGGCAGCGGTCTTTCGAGTCACAACCGACTCACGGCCGACTCCCTCACGGAGATCCTCGACATCGCCCTCGGTGATCCCCGCCTGGATGCCCTGATCGACGGGCTGCCGGTGGCGGGTCGCTCCGGCACGCTGATCAATCGCTTCGCCGCACCCCCGGCGTCATGTGCGCGCGGTGACGTCGCAGCCAAGACGGGAAGCCTCACGGGAGTGTCGACACTCGCCGGCGTCACTGAAGGTAAGGACGGGGCGTGGCGCAGTTTCGCCATCATGGTCAACCAGCGGCCGAGTGCCTACCCGACGTCCGCGACGAGCCTCGCGATCGACTCTCTCGCTGCCGTCGTCCAGGGTTGCGCGTGACGCCCGAGGATGCCGTGCTCGCAGCGGCTGATGCTGCCCTGGATGCTGGCGACATCGTCACCGACCCCGACATCCTTCGTTCCTACTCCGCGGACCGATCGCTCGGCACGGAATTCGGGGAGCCCTTCGCTGCCGTGTTCCCTCGCGATGCGCAGCAGGTGAGCGCCGTCATCGCGGCAGCGCACGAGCATCGGGTCCCCGTGGTGCCCCGAGGTGCGGGATCGGGCCTGACGGGTGGCTCGAACGCCATCGACGGGAGCCTGGTCGTGTGCCTGGAGCGCATGCGCACGGTGCTCGAAGTCGACGTCGCGAACGGCTACGTCGAGACGCAGCCTGGCATCTTCAACACCGAGCTCCGTGAGCACGTGAAGGACTTCGGCCTGTGGTACGCCCCAGACCCGGCGAGCAAGGACTTCTGCTCCATTGGCGGCAACGTCAACACCAATGCGGGCGGCCTGTGCTGCGTGAAATACGGCGTCACGCGCGATGCAGTGCTCGGCCTGGAGGTGGTGCTGGCTGACGGCAGGATCACGCGCATCGGGCGGCGCACCGTCAAGGGCGTCGCAGGCTACGACCTCGCTGGACTCATCGTCGGCAGCGAGGGCACGCTCGGGATCGTGACGATGGCACGGCTGCGTCTGCGTCCACTCCCGCCGCAGGCCACGACCACCGTGGCTCTCTTCGAGTCCGTGGCCGACGCGGGGCGTGCGGTCGAAGTCATCATGTCGCAGGCCACGCCGAGCCTGCTCGAGATGCTCGATCGCACGACGATGAGGGCCGTGGAGGAGTGGAGGCCCTCCGGCCTGCCGGTCGATGCCGGAGCCCTGCTCATCGCGCAGTCGGACCTCCCTGGCAGCGGTGCGGTGGCCGAGGCGGAGGCGATCCTGCGGGCGTGCGAGGCGGCCGGCGCTGTCGAGGCCTATCGCTCGGAGGATGCCGAGCAGGCCGAGATGCTGCTGGGGGCTCGCCGCATGGCGATTCAGGCACTTGAGGCGAAGGGCGACTGGCTGCTGGACGATGTCGCGGTCCCGCGCACCGCACTAGCGCGGGTCGTCGCGGAGATCGAGGCGATCGCCGAGCGGCACGACGTACTCATCGGGACCTTCGGTCACGCGGGTGATGGCAACCTGCACCCCACGATCGTGACACCGCGAGGAGATGCTGACGCCGCGGCCCGAGGGCTCGCCGCATTCGACGAGATCCTGGACGTTGCCCTCCGCCACGGAGGCACCGTGACGGGTGAGCACGGCGTAGGCCTGTTGAAGCGCAGGGGGCTCGCCGAGGAGCTCGATGAGCCCGCGCGTGACATGCACGTGCGGATCAAGGATGCCCTGGATCCCCGCGGAATCCTCAACCCTGGGAAGTCGCTGCCCCGCTGGTAGCCGCTGCAGCGCCAGACGTGGCGGGTGCAGGTGGGTCCGGGTCGGGTGGATCGTGGCCTGGCAGGGGGTGTTCGGGGTCTCGATCGGTGAGGTACTTCAGCACGCGGTAGACGGCTGCGCCGATGGGCACGGCGACGAGCGCGCCGATGATGCCGAGCAGGATCGACCCCATCGCGATGAGGATGATGATGGCCAGGGGGTTGAGGCTCACGGCCTTGCCCATGACGAGTGGCTGCAGGACGTCGCCGTCGAAGGAGCCCACCAAGACGGTGAGGCCGACGGTGAGCAGCGCGATGATCGGGCCCCGCTCCGCGAGCGCCACGATGGCCGCGAAGAACGTGGCGATAGGCGCCCCGATCACCGGGATGAAGGCGCCGAAGAACACGATGGCGGCCAATGCTGGGGCCATGGGCACCTGCAGGATCGTCAGGCCGATGAAGACGAGGATCGAATCGCACAGGGCGACGATGACGACCCCGCGGGTGTAGCCGGACAGCGAGTCCCAAGCGAGCTCGCCCGAGGTGTTGACGTAGGGACGGGCCTTTGTCGGCATCCAGCTGATGACCCACTGCCAGATCGGCCCGGGGGACATCATGAAGAAGATCACGCCGAAGATGAAGACCGATCCACCCAGCACGAGGTCGCCCACCGAACCCAGTGCGGAGGAGCCGATGTCCAGGGCGAAGTTCTTGCCCCAGTTCTCCACCTGGGTCA
>JBIIDD010000199.1:0-3537 GCA_044238565.1 Candidatus Nanopelagicales bacterium | reverse complement strand
CCCTATGGTGGGGCCCCTGCGCCAACCACGCCACCGCGGGCTACCGGTGGGTAGGGTGCTGCCATGGGCAGCCCCCAGGATCGCCACCGGGATCGGCCCTGGATCATGCGCACCTACGCTGGGCATTCGTCTCCGGCGGAGTCCAATGCCCTCTACCGGCGCAACCTCGCCAAGGGGCAGACGGGCCTGTCGGTGGCCTTCGACCTGCCGACCCAGACCGGCTACGACCCCGACAGCCCCATGGCTGCGGGCGAAGTGGGCAAGGTGGGAGTGCCCATCGCGCATGTGGGCGACATGCGTCGCCTCTTCGACGGCATCCCACTCGGCACCATGAACACCTCGATGACGATCAACGCGACGGCCATGTGGCTCTACGCGCTCTACGTCGTTGCAGCGGAGGAGCAGGGGGTGCCCGAGGTTGACCTGCAGGGCACGACTCAGAACGACATCATCAAGGAGTACCTCTCCCGCGGCACCTACATCTTCCCGCCTCGACCCTCCCTGCGGCTCATCACCGACATGATCGTGCACACGGTGGAGCACGCACCCCAGTGGAATCCCATCAACATCTGCAGTTACCACCTGCAGGAAGCTGGCGCTACTCCCGTGCAGGAGATCGCCTTCGCGATGTCCACCGCCATCGCCGTCCTTGACGGCGTGCGCGACTCCGGGCAGATTCCGCCCGAACGCTTTGGCGAGGTCGTGGCTCGCATGTCCTTCTTCGTCAACGCCGGAGTCCGCTTTATCGAGGAAATGGCCAAGATGAGGGCCTTCGTGCGGCTTTGGGACGAGGTGACACGCGAGCGCTATGGCGTGACCGATCCGGCGCAGAGGCGTTTCCGCTATGGCGTGCAGGTGAATTCTCTGGGACTCACCGAGGCGCAGCCCGAGAACAACGTGCAGCGCATCGTCCTCGAGATGCTCGCCGTGACCCTCTCACGCGATGCGCGAGCCCGGGCGATCCAACTCCCCGCGTGGAATGAGGCATTGGGATTGCCGCGTCCCTGGGATCAGCAGTGGTCGCTGCGCATCCAGCAGGTCCTTGCCGAGGAGACAGATCTGCTCGAGTACGCCGACATCTTCGAGGGCTCGCATGTGATCGAAGGGCTTGTCGAGCGACTCGCCACGCAGGCAAGGGCCGAGATGGATCGGATCGCCACGATGGGTGGCGCAGTGGCCGCCATCGAGAGCGGCTACATGAAGGCCGAACTCGTGCAGGCGCACGCCGAGCGTCGCGCACGGGTGGAGTCGGGGGAGCAGGCCATCGTCGGGGTCAACAAGCACCTCGAGTCCGAGCCCAATCCCATGCTGGCGGATCTCGATGCCGCGATCCAGAGTGTTGACCCCGCCGTAGCAGCGCAGGCGATCGACGGAGTGGTGCGGTGGCGCGCTGAGCGTGATCCGGCGTCCGTGGCTGCAGCACTGGCCCATCTGCGCACTGCAGCTGAGGGTGAGGCCAACCTCGTGCCCGCGTCCCTGGCCTGCGCCCGCGCGGGGGTGACCACGGGGGAGTGGGCCGATGCGCTGCGTGGTGTCTTCGGAGAGTTTCGCGCCCCAACGGGTGTGACCCCGTCGATTGCGTCCGGCGCACCCACGGACGCCCTGCGCCACGTGCGCGAGGCCGTGCAGGCTACGGGTGAAGAGTTGGGATCGCGTCTGCGCTTCCTCGTGGCCAAGCCGGGTCTCGATGGTCACTCCAACGGAGCTGAGCAGATCGCCGTCCGCGCTCGCGATGCCGGCTTCGAGGTCATCTACCAGGGCATCCGGCTCACTCCGGAGCAGATTGTTTCCGCCGCCGTAGACGAGGACGTCGATGTCGTGGGCATCTCCATCCTCTCCGGCTCGCACCGCGAGCTCGTGCCCGTCGTCGTCGACGGCCTGCGCGAGGCGGGCATGGATGACACCGTCGTGGTGGTTGGAGGGATCATCCCCGACGCCGACGCCGACTACCTGCGTGAGCGCGGTGTTGCCGCTGTGTTCACCCCCAAGGACTACGACGCCACGGCCATCATGGCGGCGGTACTCGGTGAGATCAGGTCTGCGCGCGGACTCTCCTCGGCCATCCGATGAGGATTGTCGTCGCGCGCTGCACCGTCGACTATGCGGGGCGCCTGACCGCGCACCTTCCTGAGGCCGTGCGAGTGCTCATGATCAAGGCCGATGGCTCCGTGCTCGTGCACGCCGACGGCGGGTCCTACAAGCCCCTCAATTGGATGAGCCCGCCGTGCCGACTCGATGTCTCCACGGTCGACGACGTGACCGTGTGGCGAGTCGAGAACAAGGCCGGCGAGGAGTTGGTCATCCGCATTCACGACGTGCATGCCGAACTCGATCACGAACTCGGCGTCGATCCGGGCCTCGTCAAGGACGGGGTTGAGGCGCACCTTCAGCTGTTGCTCGCCGAGCACGTCGAGACACTCGGCCCGGGCTGGTCGCTGGTGCGCAGGGAGTACCCCACGGCTATTGGTCCGGTCGATCTCCTCTGCCGAGATGCCTCAGGTGCCTGCGTGGCGGTGGAGATCAAGCGGAGGGGCGAGATCGACGGGGTGGAGCAGCTCACGCGCTACCTCGAACTGCTCAATCGCGACCCACTCCTCGCACCGGTGGCCGGCATCTTCGCTGCACAGGAGATCAAGCCCCAGGCCCGCACCCTCGCCGAGGACCGAGGGATCCGGTGCGTTGTCCTGGACTACGCCGCCCTGCGGGGCATCGACGACTCGGATACTCGACTCTTCTGACCACGCGAGGATGGGAGACTGACCACATGGAGATCACGACGGTCGGGGTGGTGGGCCTGGGCACCATGGGTGCCGGTATCGCCGAGGTCTGCGCTCGCCACGGGTATCGCGTCTGGGCTATCGAGCCCGATGCCGACTCCCTGGAGCGCGGACGCGGCTCCCTCGCCGGATCCACTGAGCGTGCAGTGAAGCGGGGCAAGCTCACCGAGGCGGAGCGCGACGAGATCCTCTCGCGCATCACCTTCTCCACGCAGTTGGAGGACCTTGCCTCAGCCGACCTCGTCGTCGAGGCGATCCCGGAGGACCTCGACACCAAGCGCGAGATCTTCGGTCGGCTCGACAAGATCACGCCGCCCCATGCAATCCTCGCAACCAACACATCGTCGTTGTCCGTCACCGAGATCGCTGTCGCCACCAGCCGCCCCGATCGAGTGGCAGGACTCCACTTCTTCAACCCGGCACCGGTGCAGGCCTTTGTCGAGGTCGTCCGCACCGTGGTCACGGATCCGGCGGTCATCGACGACCTGGTGCTCCTCGGTCGCTCCCTGGGCAAGGAGCCTGTCGTCATTGGGGACCGGGCCGGATTCATTGCCAATGCCCTGCTGTTCGGATACCTCAACCAAGCCGTCTCGATGTATGAGGCCAACTACGCCTCCCGCGAAGACATCGACGCTGCGATGCGCCTGGGCTGCGGCTACCCGATGGGGCCTCTCGCGCTTCTTGACCTCATCGGGCTCGATACGGCGTACCAGATCCTCGACACGATGTACCGCCAGAGCCGTGATCGTCTCCATGCGCC
>JBIIDD010000198.1:0-3538 GCA_044238565.1 Candidatus Nanopelagicales bacterium | reverse complement strand
CCCGAGGAGACCACGGCGGATCCCGACGCGCGCCGCGAGGTCAAGGACCGCTGAGAAGGCGCTCGACGTCCGCACGATCGAGCAGTCGCTCGGGGCGGACGACCTCACCGGTGCGCACGAGCACGAACGCCGCGTCGATTCGCTCGAGGGGAATCGCGGCGATCTGGGACCACGCCAGCCGGTAGATGGCCAGCTGGAGATCGCTCAGGCTGCCCCTGCCACCGGACTTCCAGTCGACGACCTCGACTCCCCCGTCATCACGGGTGAAGACGGCGTCGATGCGACCACGCACCACGCGGCCGCCGATCGCGAGGGCGAAGGGCTCTTCCACTGCAAGCGGCGCGCGTGCGGCATAGGGCGTGCGCCGGAAGGCATCGCGCAGTGCCGCGAGATCGAGGTCGGTGTCGAGGTCGTCGGCGGCATCGAGCTCCTCGAGGTCGAAAAGCGTCTGGACGGCGTACTGCCCTTCGATCCAGGAGTGCAGCTCGGTGCCGAGACGTGCCGCGGGATGCGGGCGCTTCGGCATGGGGCGGGCGAGCTCGCGCGCGTAGCCCTCGGGATCCTGGGCCAGTCGCACCAGGGCGGTCGCGGAGAGGTCATCGGGTACCCGCACCGCGATCGGGGCACGTGCGAGACGCGCTTCCTCCAGCAGTGCGGCTATGTCGGAATCCCAGGAGTCGACCTGCGCGCGCTCTGCAGCATCGAGGAGTGCGGGATCGTGTGTCGCCGTCGCACGCACGTGAGTCTCCCGCGCCGACTGCGCACTTGCGGACGGAATCTGAGCCTCTTCGGTGTACGCAACTGCACACTCGACGGCGACCAGCGCTTCACGCGCCGCTCTCACCTCGCGGGCGACGTCACGCAGGATGCGGGCGAGCTCCGCGTCGCGCTCAGCGGGCCATGGCGCGGCCCGATCCTCCACTGCGGGATTGGTCGCGCCATCGGGCGGCTCAGGCGCCCACACGGCCACGTGACCACCGTGCCCGTCGCACCACTCGCGGATCTCCTCCAGGAAGGGCCCCGGTCCGCGCGTGCGCTGCTGCGAGGGGCCCCACCAGTGGCCGCTCACCGTCAGGGTGCGCTCCGCCCGGGTCAGGGCGACGTAGGCCAGGCGACGCTCTTCGAGAAGCTCCGCATCACTGCTACGCGCGACGAACTCGCGGTGGTCCTTGGCGCGCGGCTCGGATCGACGATCGGGGAAGGAGGCCAGGTGCGAGGGCACGTCGGGATGGAGTTCCCATGGCACGACTGCTGCCGTCGCCGGCCAGCGGTCGCGGCCACGACCGCTGGGGAAGACCGCCTGGCACATGCCGGGGATCACGACATGGGGGAACTCCAGGCCCTTCGCGCGGTGGGCGGTCATGAGCACGACCGCATCACCGGTGGGGATCTCGTCACGCTTGGGAGACTCGTCGTAGCGCTCTGCCTCTCGCAGCCGCGCCAGGAAGGCGCCCAGCCCTGAGCCCGCACCGCGAGACATGCGCGCAGCGAGATCCTTGAAGTCAGCGAGCGCACGGGCGTGATCTGCCGCATCGGGCCCGATCGCCGCTTCGACACCAAGGCCCGTCGTGCGTAGCACCCGTGAGATCAGATCCACGCAGGGCTCATCGAGGTGGCGGCGGAGTCGGCGGATCTCCTCCATGAGTCGCGTGAGTCGCTGCTGAGCCTGGCCGGAGAGCGGGGGCTCGCCCTCCGCCACCAGCACCGCTTCGATGGTCTCGGCCAGGCTCGGACGATCGACGGGATCGCTGCCGAGCACCGCAGTGCGCAGGGCAGCATCGAGATCCAGTGAGTCACCGTGCTCGCGCACGGCCCCTGACGAGAGGGCACCGAGTGCGGCGAGATCCCTGAGTCCGATGCGCCAGCGCGGCCCTGTCAGCAGACGCACGAGGGCCGGGTCGGATGCGGGATCGTCGAGCACCTCGAGGATGGCGCGCACCTCGGCGACGACCGGGACCTGCAGCAGCGCAGCCGCGCCGACGAGGCGGGTGGGTACGCCGCGTCGCCTCAGGGCGGCATCGACATCGATCAGGGTGGCCGCGGTGCGCGCCAGGACAGCGATGCCTTCCCATGCGCCGTGTCGGTCGTGCAGATCGGCGACGCGATCGCACACCCAGTCGACTTCGTCATCGTGAGTGTCGTGGAGAGCGACGATGACCTCGCCCGCACCGCGCTCGGAGGCGGCAGCACGCAGCGGCTCGACTCCGGGATGCACCGCGCGCAGTGGGCCGGCTATGTCGTTGGCGAGGTCCAGGATGCGCGGGGCGGAGCGTCGATTGTCGACGAGCGGGTATCGCCGAGCTGGTCCGGCTCCGTGCGCCCGGGGGAAGTGATGCGGGAAGTGATCGATGTTGGCCACACTGGCCCCGCGCCATTCGTAGATGGCCTGGCACGGGTCACCGACAGCGGTCACCGGGTGACCGTCGGCGAAAACCTGCTGCAGGAGCACCCGCTGGGCTGCGGAGGTGTCCTGGTATTCGTCAAGGAGCACGAAGCGATAGCGCTGCCGGAGCTCGTCGCGGACCTCCGGCGCCCCACGGACGATAGTCAGAGCGAGGCGCACCTGATCGGCGAAGTCAACGCAGTGCGCGGCCAACTTGGCATCGCGGAACTCCTCGACGAGGCCGCAGAGTGCGGCGCGCACCCGAGCAGCCGCGAGCATGTCTCGACCGATGACCTGCAGGCTCGGTAGGGATTCGAGCCACGACACGAGATCGACGGAGTGCACAAGCAGCCGGTCGGGCTCGAGGTCGAGCTCGGCGAGTGCATCGTCGAGCGTGAGGACGGCCTCGATGAGGGTCGCCGGAGAGCGCCCCAGGTCCGCGAGGGGCAGCGCCGTCGATCGCACGACCCGGGCGGCGAGCGCCTGGCGTGCACCGTCGGCCAGGACGAGGGCGTCAGGCTCCAGACCCAGGCGTACGCCGTGGTCGCGAAGCAGGCGACTGGCGAAGGAGTGATAGGTCGAGATAGCGGGCTCGATCGCACCCGAGTCGATCAGGCCCTCCGGGAGCAGGCCCTCGCGGTCGGCGCGCAGCAGGAGCCGCCGCGTGCGGCTGAGCAGCTCTCCGGCGGCCTTGGTCGTGAAGGTGAGGCCGAGGACCTCGTCGGGGAGGGCGAGCTCCTCCACGGCGAGCCACAGGACGCGGGCCGACATCACGGTGGTCTTGCCGGAGCCGGCCCCCGCGACGATGGCCGAGGGCTCGGCAGGACTGCTCACGGCAGCCCACTGCTCATCGCTGAGAGCGTGACCGAGCACGGTCTCGACGGCCGTACGACTCTCGCTCATGCGAGCACCTCCCGGCCCTGCGGCTGCGCCGGGCACGCCACGGCGTAGGGGCAGGTGCGACAGTCACCGGTGACGATCGCGGGGAAATCCTCCGCGCGCACCCGCGCGATCGCCGCGGCGATGTCGTCGATGAGCCACGCACCGCCGACGCCGTCGATGGCCGGCTGCTCCTGGATCCGCGGGCGACCGGGCTCACCGCTGGCATCGACGCGCAACTGGACGAGCGCAGCACCTGAGACGACGGGGTCGGCA
>JBIIDD010000197.1:0-3540 GCA_044238565.1 Candidatus Nanopelagicales bacterium | reverse complement strand
AGTAACTCGCATGCGGTGCGAAGAAGCCCAGCGTGTTGTAGCCCCAGTAGTTCGTGAGGCCGAGCTCGAGCAGGTGGGGCTCGTCGACGTAGTGATGGGTGGGCATCAGCTCGACGGCAGTCACGCCGAGGGCCACGAGGTGGTCGACCACCGCGGGATGCGAGAGGCCGGCGTAGGTGCCGCGCAAATTCTCGGGTACGCCCGGATGGTGCATGGAGATACCGCGCACATGAGTCTCGTAGATGACGGTGTCGGTCCAGGGAGTCTGCGGTGCCCGGTCGTCGTACCAGTCGAAGGACGTCGTGACCGCGATGCTGCGGGGTACGAAGGGGGCGGAGTCGGCATCATTGCGCACGAGATCGTCGTCGCCCTCGTGGCCGTAGACCGCGGGGTCGAGTCGGAAGTCCCCGTCGAGTGCCCGGGCATAGGGATCCATGAGCAACTTGGCGGGATTCCAGCGCGCGCCGCTCAGGGGATCCCAGGGACCGTCCACGCGGAAGCCGTATGCCGCGCCAGGCGCGACACCCGATACGTGGCCGTGGAACACCCCGAAGGTCTGCTCGGGTAGGCGGATCCGCTGCTCGCGACCCGCGTCGTCGAAGAGGCACAGGTCCACCGCCGTCGCGCCGGGCGCCCATAGGGCGACGTTGGCTCCCGTGGCGTCGAGGGTCAGGCCCAGGGGATCCCAGGTCCCGGCTCCGTCGATCGTCGGCTGCATGCGTCCCTCTGATTCCCGGCCCCCGTGGGTCACCCGGCTCTGTCGCGGGCAACCTGGGCCACGCTACTAGGCTGCAGCGACGCCGGGTGGGATGGCGCACGCGCCGGCACGTGCATGAATGGGTGGGAGGCAGTCATGGCCGACGAGGTCACCATCGACGTCGTCGATGGCATCGCCACGATCCGCTTCGAGCGGCCGCCCATGAATGCGCTATCGATCCGAGTCCAGGAGGGACTTCGCGACGCAGCCCGCGAGGTGGCGGTGCGGCGAGACATCGACGCCGTCGTCCTCTACGGAGGACCCAAGGTCTTCGCCGCAGGCGCCGACGTCAAGGAGATGGCCGATTGGTCGCTCTCCGAGGCGCTCGAGCGCACCCGCGGTCTGCAGGATGCCTTCACCGCCGTCGAGCGGATTCCGCAGCCGACGATTGCCGCCGTGACCGGTTTCGCTCTCGGTGGTGGCTGCGAACTCGCCATGTGCTGCGACTTCCGTGTCGCCGGTGACAATGCCAAGCTCGGACAGCCGGAGATCCTGCTGGGCATCATCCCCGGGGCCGGGGGCACCCAGCGCCTGCCGCGACTGGTCGGAGTCTCGCGCGCTAAGGACCTCATCCTCAGTGGCCGCTTCGTGAGTGCCGATGAGGCCTTGGCGATCGGACTCGTCGATCGCGTCGTCGCGCCGGAGTCGGTCTACGACGAGGCCGTCGCGTGGGCCCGGCAACTCGCGCGGGGCCCACGTCTGGCGATGCAGGCCGCCAAGGTGGCGATCGCGCGGGGCATGGAGACCGATCTCGAGGATGGCCTCGAGATCGAACGTGTCCACTTCGCGAGCCTCTTCGGCACCCGTGATCGCGAGATCGGCATGCGAACCTTCATCGAGAAGGGTCCTGGCCAGGCGGAGTTCACCGGGTCATGAGCGTGGACGAAGCACGGATGCGTGAGGCGTGGGCGGATCCCAAGGTGGCCAACATCGTCTACCACGACTGGGAGGCCTCCACCTACGACGAGAAGTGGAGCATCTCCTACGACGAGCGCTGCATCTCCTACGCGCGCGATCGCTACGTGCACATCGCGGGTGATGGGGGGTGGCCTGCCCGGCGCATGCTCGAGATCGGGGCCGGCACCGGCTTCTTCACGCTCAATCTCATGCAGGCTGGGCTGGCCGAATCCGCGGTCGTGACCGACATCAGCCAGGGCATGGTGGACGTGGCGGTGCGCAACGGCCGCGCCCTCGGCCTCGACGTCACGGGCCAGGCGGCCGACGCCGAGGCACTGCCCTTCGCGGATGGCGAGTTCGACCTCGTCATCGGCCACGCGGTGCTGCACCACATCCCCGACCTCGATCTGGCCTTCCGCGAGATCCTGCGCGTGCTGCGACCCGGTGGCCGCTTCACCTTCTGTGGCGAGCCCACTCAGCGCGGCGATCTCATCGCGCGGCGCCTGTCGACTTTCACCTGGTGGGCGACAGGGAGGGCCACGCGCCTGCCGGGGCTGCGGGAGCGTTTCGCTCGCACCCCCGAGGAACTGGCCCAGTCCTCGGAGGAGGCTCGCCTCGAGGCGGTCGTCGACCTGCACACCTTCGACCCCGACGAGCTCGCCCGAATGGCCTTGCGCGCGGGAGCCGTCGATGTCGACACCGTGACCGAGGAACTCACAGCCTCGTGGTTCGGGTGGCCGGTGCGGACCCTCGAGGCGGCCGTCAAGCCCGGATCGCTCGGCTGGGGATGGGCCATGTTCGCCTACCGCACGTGGATGGCTCTCGATGCCGTCGATCGTCGAGCACTCGCGCGTGTGGTGCCGGACGAGTTCTTCTACAACGTGAGTGTCACCGGAGTGCGGCCCTGAGTCGCGAGCGTGATCCCCGCCAGGCGAGGTTCCTCACGATTGCCTCGCTGCGCTGGATCGTGCGCAATCGTGCATGGTCGTGGTGGTACCTCGTGCGCTATTGGCGCTTCATGGTCTTCCGGCTGCGCAACCCGCACATCGTCACCGAGGGGTTCGTCTTCCTAGGGCGTCGTGTCGAGGTCCATGCCCGTCGCGGTTACGGCCGGCTCATCCTGGGTCGCTGGGTCCACATCGGTGACGAAAACCGACTGCGCTGTCACGAGGGGACCATGCGTGTGGGCGACAAGTGCGTCTTCGGTCGGGATAACACGGTCAACTGCTTCCTCGATGTGGAGTTCGGCACCGGCACCATCGTCGCGGACTGGGTCTATATCTGCGACTTCGACCATGTGACGGATGACGTGCACGTGCCCATCAAGGATCAGGGCATCGTGAAGTCCCCGGTCCGCATCGGACCGGATGTCTGGATCGGAGCCAAGGCATCTGTTCTGCGCGGCACCACCATTGGCAGGGGTTGTGTCGTCGCTGCGCACGCCGTGGTGCGCGGCAACATCCCGGACTACGCCGTCGTGGGCGGGATCCCGGCACGCGTCCTCAAGGACCGGCGCGAGGTCTATGCAGCGCAGGTGCAGCAGCGCGAGGCACTCGCGGACATCGCACGCAAGACTGCTGTCGCGGCGGAGCGCAACGCGGGGAGTGACGGGGCTACGGCCGCAGCAGGTTGACCGACCGCTCCGCCAGGCGCGCCGGCGGCACGGCAACGCGCGGGCGCGTCTGCGCGAGAGCGCGCTCATAGGCGTCGGCCGTCTGGGTGGCGACCAACGACCATCCGTAGGAATCGCGCAGGGTGGCCCGTGCCGCCTCTGCCATCCGCCGGGAGTGCTCCGGATCGCGGATCGCTGCCGTGACGGCATCCGCGAGGCCCGAGGCGTCCCCGGGCTCGAAGACCCTCCCCGTCTCGCCGTCCTCGACGAATTC
>JBIIDD010000196.1:0-3544 GCA_044238565.1 Candidatus Nanopelagicales bacterium | reverse complement strand
CTGGTCTACAAGGGAATGCTCACCACGCACCAGCTGGGAGCCTTCTACCCCGACCTGGCCGATCCCGACGTCGAGTCGGCGCTCACGCTGGTGCACTCGCGCTTCAGCACCAACACCTTCCCGTCGTGGCCGCTCGCCCATCCCTACCGACTCATCGCCCACAACGGTGAGATCAACACAGTCAAGGGCAATCGCAACTGGATGCGCGCCCGCGAGGCCATGCTCGCCTCGGATGACATCCCCGGCGACATCACGCGAGTTCTCCCCATCTGCACGCCGGGGGGTAGCGATTCGGCGTCCTTCGACGAGGTGGTCGAGCTCCTCCACCTCGGTGGTCGCTCCCTGCCGCATGCGGTGCTCATGATGATCCCGGAGGCGTGGGAGAACGACGTCGACATGGATCCGGCGCGACGCGCCTTCTACGAGTACCACTCGACCCTCATGGAGGCCTGGGACGGCCCGGCCAATGTGTCCTTCACCGACGGCACCGTGATCGGTGCCGTCCTCGATCGCAATGGCCTGCGGCCGGGGCGCTTCTGGGTAACCGACGACGGACTCGTCGTGCTCGCTTCCGAGACAGGAGTGCTGGACCTCGACCCTGCGTCGATCACGCGCAAGGGGCGACTGCAGCCCGGTCACATGTTCCTCGTCGACACCGCCGCAGGGCGGATCGTCGAGGACGACGAGATCAAGGCGAGTCTGGCCGAGGCCGAGCCCTACGCCGACTGGCTCCACGCGGGCCTGGTGCACCTCGATCTCCTGCCGGATCGCGAGCACATCGTGCATCCCACGTCGTCGGTGGCACGGCGCCAGCAGACCTTCGGCTACACCGAGGAGGAGCTGCGGCTCATCCTGTCGCCCATGGCCCTCAGCGGTGCCGAGCCGATCGGCTCCATGGGCACGGATACGCCCGTCGCAGCGCTCTCGGCGCGTCCCCGTCTGCTCTTCGACTACTTCCAGCAGGCCTTCGCCCAGGTCACGAATCCGCCGCTCGATGCGATCCGCGAGGAGATCGTGACGTCGCTGTCGACGGTCATCGGGCCCGAGGGCAATCTCTTGGAGTCGACGCCGGCTCACTGCCGGCAGGTCGTACTGCCCTTCCCCATCATCGACAACGACGAGCTCGCCAAGATCCTGCACATCAATTCCGATGGCGACATGGCCGGATTCGAGGCGGCCAAGGTGTCGGGGCTCTACGACATCGACGGTGGCGCCGATGCCCTCGAGGCGCGCTTGGAGGAGATCTTCACCGAGGTCGACGCGATGATCGAGGAGGGCGTCCGCTTCATCGTGCTCTCCGATCGGGACTCCACGACGGATCTGGCCCCGATCCCCTCGCTGCTGCTGTGCTCCGCGGTGCACCACCACCTGGTGCGGCGCAAGACCCGCACGCAGGTGGCGCTCATCGTGGAGGCCGGCGATGTGCGCGAGGTGCACCATGCCGCGCTCCTCGTCGGCTACGGCGCGGCCGCCATCAACCCCTATCTCGCGATGGAGTCGGTCGAGGATCTCGTCTATCGCGACGTCCTCACCGGGATCACGCCGGAGAAGGCGGTGCGCAACCTCGTCAAGGCGCTCGGCAAGGGCCTGCTCAAGGTCATGTCCAAGATGGGGGTCTCCACGGTCGGCTCCTATCGCGGTGCGCAGATCTTCGAGGCGATCGGCCTGTCGCATGAGCTCGTGGAGCGCTACTTCTCGGGCACGGTGTCTCGTCTGGGCGGCGTGGGGCTCGACGTCATCCACGCGGAGGTGCAGGCGCGTCACGACATCGCCTATCCGCCGAGCGGCATCTCCCCGGCGCATCGCCGCCTGGAGGTGGGTGGCGAATACCAGTGGCGACGCGAGGGCGAGCCGCACCTCTTCGATCCCGACACGGTCTTCCGGCTCCAGCACGCCACCCGCGAGAAGCGCTACGACATCTTCCGCGAGTACACCGATCGCGTCGACGATCAGGGCCGGCGACTGATGACCCTGCGTGGTCTCTTCGATCTGAGGCTTGGGGAGCAGCCGCCCGTGCCGATCGACGAGGTGGAGTCGGTGGAGTCGATCGTGCGGCGCTTCTCGACGGGCGCCATGTCCTACGGCTCCATCTCGCAGGAGGCGCACGAGACCCTCGCCGTGGCGATGAACCGCATCGGCGCGAAGTCCAACACGGGTGAGGGTGGCGAGGATCCGGAGCGCTACGCGGCCCTGCCCAATGGCGACTCCAAGCGCTCGGCCATCAAGCAGGTCGCCTCCGGTCGCTTCGGCGTCACCAGCGAGTACCTCGTCAACAGCGACGACATCCAGATCAAGATGGCGCAGGGTGCCAAGCCGGGCGAGGGCGGCCAGTTGCCCGCTCACAAGGTCTACCCGTGGGTTGCCAAGACCCGCCACTCGACGCCGGGCGTCGGCCTCATCTCGCCGCCGCCCCATCACGACATCTACTCGATCGAGGATCTCGCCCAGCTCATCCACGACCTCAAGAACGCCAACGATCGCGCGCGCATCCACGTGAAGCTCGTCTCCGAGGCCGGCGTCGGGACTGTCGCCGCCGGAGTCGCCAAGGCCCACGCCGACGTCATCCTCATCTCGGGGCACGATGGCGGCACGGGTGCGTCACCGCTGACGTCGCTCAAGCACGCCGGCACGCCCTGGGAGCTGGGTCTCGCGGAGACCCAGCAGACCCTGCTCCTCAATGGCCTGCGTGACCGTGTGGTCGTCCAGACGGATGGCCAGCTCAAGACTGGCCGCGATGTCGTGATCGCGGCCCTGCTCGGGGCCGAGGAGTTCGGCTTCGCCACCGCGCCCCTGGTGGTCATGGGCTGCATCATGATGCGGGTCTGCCACCTCGATACCTGCCCGGTCGGCGTCGCGACGCAGAATCCCGAGCTGCGCGCGCGCTTCACCGGCTCCCCGGACTTCGTCGTGACCTTCTTCGAGTTCATCGCGGAGCAGGTGCGCGAGCACCTGGCCGCGCTTGGCTTCCGCAGCCTCGATGACGCCATCGGCCGGGTCGACATGATCGACGCGCGACCCGCGGTGGACCACTGGAAGGCAAGTGGCCTCGATCTCACGCCGATCCTGCATCAGCCCCTGGTCGACAGCCCCCGGCGCTGCGTGACGAGTCAGGATCACGGCCTGGATAGGGCACTGGACCGCGAGCTCATCGCCCTGTGCGACCCGGCGCTCGCGCACGGCGAGCCGGTGCGCGCGCGACTGCCGATCCGCAATGTCCATCGCACGGTGGGCACCATGCTCGGTGCCGAGGTCACCCGTCGGCATGGGGGAGAGGGTCTTCCCGAAGGCACGATCGACCTCACCTTCGTGGGCTCGGCGGGGCAGTCCTTCGGCGCATTCCTTCCGCGTGGCATCACCCTGCGGCTCGAGGGTGACAGCAACGACTACGTGGGCAAGGGCCTGTCGGGTGGCACCGTCGTAGTGCGCCCGGACCGAGCCTCGACCTTCGTCGCAGAGGACAACATCATCGCGGGCAACGTCATCGGCTACGGCGCCACGTCGGGGGAGATCTTCCTGCGCGGTGTCGTGGGCGAGCGTTTCGCCG
>JBIIDD010000195.1:0-3551 GCA_044238565.1 Candidatus Nanopelagicales bacterium | reverse complement strand
CCGGCCACGATCGAGACCGCGATGTTGAGCCAGGCGATGATGCGGGTGGCGGTGTTGAGACCAGCACCGCTGACGCGGCCGTCTGAGGCTGCGATCTCCTTGCTCGATGAGTGAGCCAGGACCAGCGCGACGATCGCCGCGATGATGGGGCACACGACCCACGAGACGATGGAAAGGACGAATCCGATGATGGCGTTGGTCGAGGTGATCGGTCCCGCGGCCTGCGGCACCGCCGGAGCGGCGGGCGCGGCGGGAGCGCTGGCCGACCACGCCTGCCCGTCCCAGTAGCGCTGCTGGCCGGGTGCCTGGGGGTCGGGATACCAGCCGGCCGGTGCAGCAGCGGGGGGATTGGGCGTGTCATCACTCATGGCAATCACACTAAGGGCGAGGGAGTGGCCGGAGCGGCTATGGCGCGGTCACAAAATGCGAGCGCTGCTCCCCTAGACCGCTGATGCCGGCCGTGACGACCTGACCGGCCTGCAGCCACGCGGGCTCCGCCATGCCCATGGCCACCCCGGGCGGCGTGCCCGTATTGACGAGGTCACCGGGGTCGAGCACGAGGAATTGACTGATGTAGTGCACGAGCACGTCAACTCCGAAGATCAGGGACGTCGTGCTTCCGGTCTGACGGCGCTGCCCGTCGACGTCGAGCCAGAGATCGAGGCCCGCGGCCACATCAACCTCGTCCGTCGTGACCAGCCATGGCCCGAGGGGGTTGAAGGTCTCGGCCGACTTGCCCTTCATCCACTGGCCACCGTGATCGAGCTGGAAGGAGCGCTCGGAGACGTCGTTGGAGATGACGAATCCGGCGATGTGCGACCAGGCGTCGGCGGGTGAGTCGAGGTAGCGGCAGGTGGATCCGATCACGATGCCCAGCTCGACCTCGTAGTCGACCTTGGTCGCGCCCCGCGGGATGTGCACATCGTCGGTCGGACCGATGACCGTGTTGGGAGCCTTGGTGAAGAGCAGAGGCTCCTCGGGGATCGCCATGCCCGACTCTGCGGCGTGGTCGGCGTAGTTGAGGCCCGCGCACACCAGGTGTCCCGGGCGAGCGATGGGCGCTCCCAGACGGGCTTCGGCCGGCAGGCTCGGCAGCGACGCGATCTCCCCCGCCGCCCAACGGCGCTGCAGATCGGCAATGCCACCCCCGGCGAAGAAGGCTGAGTCGAAGTCGCGGGTGATCGACGAGACGTCGTATCGCTGACCTTCGGCACCCAGTACAGCGGGCACCTCGGCGCCGGGGGCGCCGACGCGAATGAGCTTCACGGGGGACTCCTCTAGTCGCAGACGGCGCCGCGACTCGCGGAGCCGACCAGCTTGGCGTACTTCGCCAGGACCCCCCGGGTGTAGCGCGGCGGCAGAGACGTGAAGTCCTTCCGTCGCTTCTCCAGCTCGTCATCGTCGACAAGCAGGTCAAGCGTGCGTGACGGAATGTCGATGCGGATGCGATCACCGGTGCGCACGAGCCCGATCGGGCCGCCATCGACCGCCTCGGGCGACACGTGACCCACGCACAGGCCGGTGGTGCCGCCGGAGAAGCGGCCATCGGTGATGAGCAGCACGTCCTTGCCCAGGCCCGCACCCTTGATAGCGCCGGTGATCATGAGCATCTCGCGCATGCCGGGGCCACCCTTCGGGCCCTCGTAGCGGATGACGATGACATCGCCCGCCTGGATGGTGCCATCCTCGAGCGCCGCCATCGCGCCCTGCTCACGGTCGAAGACTCGCGCGGTGCCCTCGAAGGAGGTGACGGGTACGCCGGCGTTCTTGACCACGGCGCCCTCGGGGGCGAGGGAGCCGCGCAGGATCGTGATGCCGCCGGTCGGTGCGAGCGGATCGCGTGTGGCGCGCAGGATCTCACCGTCGGGATCGGGCGGTGCGATATCGGCGAGGTTCTCCGCGACCGTCTTGCCAGTGACCGTGAGGCAGTCGCCGTGGATGAGACCCGCGTCCAGGAGGGCGCGCATGACGACGGGGACTCCGCCGACGCGATCCACGTCGCTCATGACGTAGCGCCCGAAGGGCTTGAGGTTGCCGAGCAGCGGCACCTTCGAGCCGATGCGATGGAAGTCTTCGAGCTCCAACTCGACATTCGCCTCGTGGGCGATCGCGAGCAGGTGAAGGACGGCGTTGGTGGATCCGCCGAAGGCCATGAGGACGGCGATGGCATTCTCCAGAGACTGACGCGTGATGATGTCGCGCGCGGTGATGCCCTGCCGGATGAGTTCGACGACAGCCTCGCCCGACTTGCGCGAGTAGCCATCACGGCGACGGTCGACGGCGGGCGGTGCGGCGGAACCGGGCAGCGACATGCCCATCGCTTCGGCTGCGCTGGCCATGGTGTTGGCGGTGTACATGCCACCGCAGGCACCCTCGCCGGGACAGATGGCGCGCTCGATGGCGTCGACGTCCTCGCGTGACATGAGCCCGCGAGCGCACGCACCGACAGCCTCGAAGGCGTCGATGATGGTGACCTCGCGCTCGGAGCCGTCGGACATCTTGGCGAAGCCGGGAAGGATCGATCCGGCGTAGACGAAGACCGCCGACAGGTCCAGCCGCGCGGCCGCCATGAGCATGCCCGGAAGGCTCTTATCGCAGCCGGCGAAGGTGACCATGCCGTCGAGGCGCTCGGCCTGCATCACGGCCTCGACCGAGTCGGCGATGATCTCGCGGCTCACGAGCGAGAAGTGCATGCCTTCATGGCCCATGGAGATCCCGTCGGACACGGAGATCGTGCCGAACTGCATCGGGAAGCCACCCGCGGAGAACACTCCGTCCTTGGCGGCCAGGGCGAGGCGCGCCAGCGAGAGGTTGCACGGGGTGATCTCGTTCCATGAGGAGGCGATGCCGATCTGGGGCTTGATGAAATCCTCATCCCCCATGCCCACGGCCCGGAGCATCCCTCGCTGGGGGGCGCGCTCGAGCCCATCGGTGACATCACGACTGCGCGGCTTCATATCGGACATGCCATCCACCTTAGGACACGATGACGTGGGCCAGCGGGGACCCCGATTCCCAGCGTTCGACCTGCTGGCGCACCAGCCGCCCGATGCGCGGAAGGAAGGCCGTGGTGTTGCCACCCACATGCGGGGAGATCAATACCCCGGGCGCACGCCACAGCGGATGCTCCGGCGGCAGCGGCTCGGGATCGGTGACATCGAGGGCGAAGGAAAGACGGCCCGCCTCGGCCAGGATCGCTTCCGTGTCGACGATTGCTCCGCGCGCGACATTGACGAGCAAGGCGCCATCGCGCATCCGGGAGAGGAACTCCGCGTCCACCATCCCTCGAGTCGAGTCATCGAGCGGTACGGCGAGCACGATCACATCGGCACCGGGGATGAGCGCGTCGAGATCACCCCGTCCAACGACACCCGGGCGCGCGGTGCGCGCCACGAGGGTGACCTCGCACTCGAATCCGGCCAGCCTCGCCGCGAGGGCCTGCCCGATCCCGCCCGCGCCGACGATGAGCACACGCCTATCGGCCAGGGCGTCGTAGCGGTCGTGGATGAAGTCCCCCGAGGGCATGGCACGGGCCATGTCATCGATACGCC
>JBIIDD010000194.1:0-3567 GCA_044238565.1 Candidatus Nanopelagicales bacterium | reverse complement strand
CTGCCGCTGCAGCGCCTCATGAGCAACCAGGCACTTTCGACGATTGCCGCGGAGTTGCACCAGGCCGACGTCTCCGCGCTCTACGCCGCGGTGGGCGAGGGGCGCATCTCTGCCGCGAGCATCGTGCGCCGCCTGGTCGCGGCCGCCGGCGGGGTAGACGGGGCTGCGGATGACGCCGCCGAAGCGTTCACGCCGTCGTCGTCGACGCGCGCGGTTGCCGCCGGTGATCCGGGGGTGCTCGTCAAGGGGGCGAGCGATGTCTGGGTGAAGTTGGCGCGCTGCTGCACCCCGGTGCCCGGCGACGACATCGTCGGGTTCGTCACGCGCGGGTCAGGGGTGTCGGTGCATCGCAAGACGTGCGTCAACGTCCCTGGCCTCGAAGCACAGCAGGAGGCAGGTGCTCGGTTCGTTGACGTCTCCTGGGCACCGTCGTCGGGAAGTGTCTTCCTCGTCAACATCCAGGTGGAGGCACTCGACCGCGCCCGTCTGCTGTCGGATGTCACCCGCGCCCTGTCGGATCAGCACGTCAACATCCTCAGCGCCTCTGTGACGACGACCCGCGAGCGCATCGCGCTCTCACGGTTCACCTTCGAGATGGCCGACCCGAAGCACCTTGGCGCCGCGCTCAAGGCCGTGCGCCAGGTCGACGGCGTCTTCGACGCCTACCGGGTCTAAGTGCCGGCAGGGCCAGCGAACTCCGAGACCGTGCCTTCGACGGCTGCGAGCAGCGCCCGCGTCGACTCCACGCTCGCCTGTGCCTTCTCGATACGCCGTGCATCTCCGCTCGCCTGGGCCGACGCGAGGTCCTGCTCTGCCCGGGCCAGCGCGGTGCGGAAGCGCTCTGCGGTGTCCTCCGCCCGAGCGCGCCGGGCGGGATCGGTCGCTGCCCAACGGCGCTCATCAGCCTGACGCACCGCATCCTCGACGGCGCGAAGCCGACGGTCGATACGGTCCTTGTCCGAACGCGGGACGTGGCCGATGGCCTCCCAGCGCTCCTGGATGCCGCGCAAGGACCGCTTCGCTGCCCCGACATCCGTCACCGGCAGGAGCGCTTCGGCCTCGGCGGCGAGTGCCTCCTTGCGCTCGAGATTGCCCCGGTGCTCCACATCGCGCTCCGCATTGACGGCGTCACGCGACGCGAAGAACGCATCCTGGGCCGCTCGGAAGCGGGCCCATAGGCGATCCTCGTCCTGGCGGCTGCCGCGAGGCGCAGCCTTCCAGCGGTCCATGAGGGTGCGGTAGGCGCGGGTGGTGCCCGCCCAGTCGGTCGAGGTCGCGAGGCCCTCGGCCTCGCGGATGATGGCGTCCTTGGCGGCCAGTGCATCCTTGCGCTCGGCATCGCGCGTGGCGAAGTGCTGGCGTCGCCTTCTGTCGAAGGATGTGCGTGCACTGCTGAATCGCTTCCACAGCGCTTGCTCGCGACCTCGATCGATCCGCGGCGCTGCCTTCCACGTCTCGAGAAGGGCGGTGAAACGGTCACCCGTGGCCTTCCACTGCGTGGATTCGGCCAGCGACTCCGCCTCGACGACGATCGCCTCACGAGCTGCGAGTGCCTCCTCGCGCTGTCGAGCCTTGGCTGCCTCGCGACCTGCGCGAGCGGTGGCCATCAGCTCGTCCACCTCGGCGCAGGCACGTTCGAGCTCGGCGAGATCGCCGAGGAAGGCGGGAGCGGCAAGCGCCTCGCGTGCGTGCGCGAGCGCTGTGGGAGCCGTGTCGAGTCCGCGCCCATCCTTGAGGCGATGGGCGGCGAGGTCGACCTCCACGAGGATGTCGTCGTACTTGCGCCCAAAAAATGCCAGTCCCTCCTCGGGCGTGCCGGCGGCCCAATTGCCCACGATGACTTCGCCCGCGGGCGTGCGCAGCCAGACCGTGCCGTCGGCGTCGATGCGACCGAAGCGCGCGGGATCGGTGCGGCGCATGGGCGGGGCCGACGCGGCGGCGGCGGGCCGGGAGGGGCGCTTGAGCGAGGTCGGTCGTGGCGCCGTCGGCGTGGGCGTCGCAGCCGGAGTCGCAGCCGGTGTGGGGGTGGGAGTGGGGGTGGGAGCCGGTCCGGGCATCGCAATCGCCTGCACGGTCATGGTCTCGACAACCACGGTGCCCTCGTCGCCGGTCACCACCGTCGTCGACGTCTCGATCGCTTGGACGATGGGGGGAGGAGCGAGTGCGGGCGCCGGTTCGCGAGCTTCGATCACGCCGAAGGGGGCCGCCGGGGCCTCCTCGACGATCTCGACCGCGATCTCCTCGGAGACTTCGGCCTCCCTCTCGGGCTGCCCCGGGAAGTTCTCGCTCATCGACCCTCCTAGTTTGCCGGCGACGTGGTCAGCGTCGCCTTCTCGATGACGACCCGCTGGGCCGGGGGCCCATCGGTGCCGCCGCCTTCAACCCCTGCTGCCGCGATGCCCTTGACGACGTCGAGGCCCTTGGCGACCGTGCCCCAGATGGTGTAGCCGGAGGGCAGGGTCGTGTCCTCGTAGACGATGAAGAACTGGCTGCCGCCCGTCCCCGGCCCTGCGTTGGCCATAGCCACCGTGCCGGCGGGGTAGTTCGCCTCGCCCTCGGCGGGGAGGTTCTCATCGGGAATCGAGTAGCCCGGGCCACCGGTGCCATTGCCCGCGGGATCGCCGCACTGGAGCACGAAGATCCCCTCGGTCGTGAGGCGGTGGCAGGCAGTGAGGTCGAAGTAGCCCTCTTCTGTGAGGAAGGCCATCGAGGCGACCGTGGCCGGTGCCTCGGCAGGGAGGGTGTCGATGACGATGTCGCCGCAGTTGGTGGCGAGCGTCATGGTGTACGCCGTATCCGGCTTGACCGTCGCGTCAGGTGCCTTGGGCCAGGTGAGGTCATCGGCTCGCGGCTCAGGCGCGGGCGCGCAGTCGGTGTCGGTCTGCGCTGTGCTGGTGGGTGAAGGCTCAGGCGAAGCCGAAGCCTCGGTACTGGGTGAGGCGTCGGGGGAGGCAGAAGCGTCGGGTGCCGCCGACTCCGAGGGAACCGCGGTCTCCGCGGGAGCTGCGACATCGGAGGTGTCCGAGGAGCGGTTGAGCAGTGCCCACGCGAGCACACCGCCGACGACCACGACGACAGCGAGCACGGCGATGATGCGGTTGCGGTTGCCCCGACGCTGCGCGGCATCGGCGCGACGAGCGGCCTGCCGCTCTGCCTTGGCCCGCGCCATCTCGCGCCTGCGCTTGCTCGACGTCACCGTCGCCCTCCCTCTCGCGGTCATCCAGGTCGACGCGTGAGTCTATGGCCTGGCTCCAGGGCGGGTAGGCTCGTGGGGCGCCCAGCCACCCCGGAGGTCCTCCCATGCCCGCCCCCAGGCCATCGTGTTCGTGACGGGCTTCCCCGCGGGCGCCTGGGGGACGAATTGTTACGCGGTCGCAACCGCCGAGGGGGAGGACTGCCTCATCGTCGACCCCGGGCAGGCAAGCATCGGCCCGCTCACTGAGCTGCTCGAGAGGCATCGCCTGCGACCCGTCGCCGTTCTCCTCACACATGGCCACCTCGACCATGTGTGGTCTGTGGCTCCGCTCACCGCGGGGCGCGACATCCCCGCTTACATCCATACCGACG
>JBIIDD010000193.1:0-3584 GCA_044238565.1 Candidatus Nanopelagicales bacterium | reverse complement strand
GGATGGAGAAGTGATGGGAATCCTCGAGGGCAAGCGCATCCTGGTGACAGGCGTGCTCACGGACCAGTCCATCGCCTTCCACGTCGCTCGTCTGGCTCAGCAGGAGGGCGCTGCCGTGGTGCTCACTTCCTTCGGGCGGGCCCTATCGCTCACACGCCGTACGGCGTCGCGTCTTCCACACGAAGCACCCGTGGTCGAGCTCGACGTGACATCGGAAGCCGACCTGGAGGCCCTTGCAGGTCGGGTGGCCGAGCACGTGCAGGGCCTCGATGGAGTCCTGCACTCGATCGGCTTCGCACCAGAGTCAGCGCTCGGCGGTCGATTCCTCAGCACACCCTGGACCGATGTCAGCACGGCACTCGAAGTCTCCGCGTACTCCCTCAAGTCACTGACCGTGGCATGCCGGCCTCTGCTTGCGCCTGGCTCCTCCGTCGTTGGCCTCGACTTCGACGCGACCGTGGCGTGGCCTACGTATGACTGGATGGGGGTGGCCAAGGCTGCCCTCGAGTCGACTGCTCGCTATCTCGCACGCGATCTCGGCCCCGACGGCATCCGAGTCAACCTGGTAGCTGCAGGCCCCATCCGGACCATGGCGGCCAAGAGCATTCCGGGCTTCGAGGACTTCGAGACGGTGTGGCAGCAGCGAGCGCCTCTCGGATGGGACCTTGACGATCCGGGGCCGGCCGCGCGGGCGTGCGTCGCCCTCATGTCGGACTGGTTCCCCGCCACGACGGGAGAGATCGTGCACGTCGACGGGGGCGTGCACTCGCAGGGGGCATGACGGTGCGCACACTTCTGCTCATGCGCCACGCCAAGTCGGACTATCCCGTGGGCGTGCCGGATCGCGATCGCCCACTGGCCGCGCGCGGTGAGCGCGATGCAGTCGCCGCAGGCATCTGGCTCCAGGCCGCCTATCCCGTCATCGACCGGGTCGTCGTATCTCCAGCACGTCGGGCGCGCGAGACGTGGATGCGCGTGGCGGACTTCGTTGAGGCTGGTGAGAAGTGCGATGACGCGCGCGTCTACGACGACTGGGGTGCGGATCTTCGCGACGTGGTGGCGGGCCTGGCTGATGGGATCCACACCGCCCTCATCATCGGGCACAACCCCGGGATAGAGGAGTTCGTCGTGTCGCACGCCCCCGGTGGGGATCCACGCACGCTTGAGCGCGTGCAGCGGAAGTTTCCGACGAGCGCCATCGCAGTGCTCCATCTAGCCGACACCTGGTCGGATGCCGCCCCATGCTCGCTGGTCGCTTTCGCCGTCCCGCGCGGCTAACTGGGTGAGGAGGCAGCAGCGTCTGCTTCCTCGATCTCCTCACGCGTGATGCCGAGCAGGAAGAGCACCGAGTCGAGATAGGGAGCGTTGACTGTCGTGTCGGCGGCCGCCTGGACGACAGGCTTCGCATTGAAGGCGATGCCGAGCCCGGCGGCATCGAGCATGTCGAGATCGTTGGCCCCGTCTCCGATGGCGATCGTGCGCACCAGCGGGATGTGGAAATCGCGAGCGAACTGCTCGAGCGCCGCTCGCTTGCCCTGGCGGTCGATGATGGCGCCCGTCACCCGTCCGGTGAGACGACCATCGACGATCTCGAGCGCATTCGCTCTCAAGCCATCGACCTCGAGCTGCTCGGCGAGGGGCGCGATGACCTCCCTGAATCCTCCGGATACGAGACACACTCGAAAGCCGAGTCGGCGCAGCGTGCGGCAGAGGGTCCGAGCGCCCGGGGTGAGTCGGATCCTCCGCGCTGTCTCGTCGAGAGCGTCGACGGGGAGCCCGGCTAGCAGGGCAACGCGCTGCTCGAGCGAATCGGCGAAGTCGATCTCGCCACTCATGGCGCGTTCGGTGATGGCCGCAACCTCATCGAGCACGCCGGCTCGCTCAGCAAGGAGATCGATGACCTCGTCCTGGATGAGGGTCGAGTCGACGTCCATGACGACAAGGCGCTGTCCGCGTCGGTCCAGCCCCGCATGCTGGACCGCGACATCGACACCGAGCAGGGGAGCCGCCTCCGAGAGCTCGTGACGCAGGTCGGCAATGTTGTCCCCGGAGCCCTCGAACACCACGGCGGTGACGGGATACGACGCGATGCGGCGGATGCGATCGATGTTCCACCCGCGATCCGCCATACGGCGTGCCAGCTCGGCCACCGCTCGAGGGGGCAGATGTGTCGCCATCGCGGTGACGTGGATGCGCCTGCGATCGGGATCCTTGCGGGCGATACTCGCCCCCGGCACGGTCTCGATTTCCATCCCGAGGCGCCCGGCCTCCGCATGGAGAATCGCGCGAGTGTCGCCCACAGCGTCAGCGCTCAAGCCGAGCAGGACGGCGAGAACAAGGCGCCCACGCACGACGATCTGCTGGATGTCGAGGACTTCACAGGGAGTGTGCCCGAGAGCATCGAAGAGCGATGCGGTGACTCCGGGTCGGTCGCGCCCACTGAGGATGGCGAGGAGTGTGCCGTCCACATGGCGAGCCTAACGCGGCCCGCTCGCCGTCGTGAACGCGGACTCGATCGCATCCCTGGCGGCGGACTCGAGCTGCACCGTGTCGACCAGGCTGACGGCTGCATCGAGGGCAGACAGGATGCGCAGCCCCAGCGCGGCAAGGTGCCGTGAATCCGGCGGGAGTGGTGGGGGCCCGAGCACCCACGAATCCACCGTGGTCTCGAGCGCCTTGCGCTCGACGGCCGATCCTCGAGGCGGATCGATATCGCGCAGATCCACGGCATGCGCCGCTTCCACGACAGCACTGCGCAGGGCGCGCGAGGCCTCGACCTCGTCCGGGGGAGTGCGCCCCAGGTGCGCCGCCGCGACGACATGCCACGCGACCCGGTCAATCGGCACAAGCCACGTCCCGCCCTGCCCTTCCTGCCAGCCGAGAGCAGCCTCGGCCACCTCACCCCGGGGTAGCGCGAGGCCGCGGGGATCCCCGGGTCGGGGCAGCAGGAGAGTCACACCCGTGGACTGGCGAGCACTACCCATGACGTGCCACCAGCCCCCGGGCACCTCGCCGAGAGCGTTCAGGGCGTCGAGGGCGTCGTCGGCGGCGATCTCACCTCGCAGTAGGGATCCGAGCGCGGCAGCCGCTCGTCCAGCGCGCCACGCAGGTGACGAGACACCCAGGGATGCGACGACCATGGGCCGACGCTATCCGGCTAGGTTGTCGTCGTGACCGTCGTGCTCGCTCTCGAGTCCGTCGGCGTGCGTCGAGGTCCATCGTGGATCCTTTCCGACATCACCTGGACGGTGCACGCGGAGGAGCGATGGGTGCTCCTGGGGCCCAACGGTGCCGGCAAGTCGACCCTGCTGTCGCTTGCTTCCACGCGTCAGCATCCGACGACCGGCACGGTGACGATTCTCGGGGAGACGCTCGGCATGACCGACGTCTTCGACCTTCGCCCCCAGATCGGTCTGGTGGGAGCAGGGCTCACCGATGCGATTCCGCCGCGCGAGAGGATCCGCGACGTGGTGATGACAGCCTCCTGGGGCATCACCGGCCGCTGGCGCGAGGAGTACGACGACGCCGATGCACGCCGCGCCGATCGCCTGCTACGCCTGCTGGGGGTGAGCGAGCTTGCTGAT
>JBIIDD010000192.1:0-3659 GCA_044238565.1 Candidatus Nanopelagicales bacterium | reverse complement strand
GGAGTACGACGACGCTGGTGAAGAAGGTGGCTAGGCCAATGGTGATGCCGGTCCGCACTGAGATGCCCTGGGCGAAGACTGTCCATGGCGCATTGCCCAGCGTCGCATCGACGAGCATCGCTTCGCCAGTGCCAAACAGCCACAGCCCGATGATGAGGACGACGAAGGTGGTGGGGCCGGTCCTCCATCGCGATCCCTCACTGCGCCACCGCGTGCGCGGGATGGTGCGGGAGGGGATGACGCGATGCCAGACCTCGCGCACTCCCACGGGGGCGGAGACTACCCGCCAGCACGTGCGCTACTCGATGATGGCCCGTCGCGGACCGATGCTCCATGCCAGATAGTTCCAAGCCCAGTCAGCAAGCACGCTCACGCGATTGCGTCCGCCTGCGAGATAGGCCACGTGCAGTCCGAGCCAGGCAAGCCACGCGGGAGTGCCGTGGAGCCGCAGCCCCTGGGGGGTCTCGGCGACCGCACGACGGCGACCGATCGTGGCCATCTGGCCCTTGTCGAGGTAGTGGAAGGGCTCCATCAACTTGCCTGTCGCGAGCGCCGTGATGTTGCGTGCCACGTGCCGGCCCATCTGCATGGCCACCGGGGCAACCATCGGCAAGGGGGCGCCTCCATCGGTGCTGAAGGCAGCCGTGTCACCCACAACCCAGACGTCGGGCACACCCGGGAGTCGGAGGAATTCGTCCACGATGAGTCGACGTGACGGACCCGTGGCGCCCAGCTCGGACCAGCGCTCCGGCGCGGCCACACCTGCAGCCCAGACGACGGTGCCCGCGGGCAGGATCTCGCCCGACTTCAGGTGCACATCACGCTCGTACATTCGGTCCACGGCGGTGTCGACCTTGACCGTGACGCCGAGATCCTCCAACTCCTCCTTGGCATGCGCGCTCGACTCCTCCGTGAAGGAGGGTAGGAGGCGCGGACCGGCTTCGACGAGGGTGACCGTCGCCTTGTCGGCGATGTCGGGATATTCCCGCACCAGGCTGCTCTGGAGTTCGGCCACCGCACCGCTCACCTCGACACCCGTCGGCCCCCCACCGACGACGACCACGCGCAGGGCCTCGCGTGGCAGGCGCCCCTCCTGCACGTCTTCATATGTGTTGAGCAAGCGCGACTTGATGCGACGAGCATCAGCGATCGACTTCATCTGCAGTGCATGCTCATCAACTCCCGGAATGCCGAACGTCGTCCCGACGCTCCCGGTCGCGATAACGAGCTGGTCGTAGGAGATGTCCTGGCCGTCGTAGAGCCGGATGCGATGCGTCGCCGCATCGATGCGGACGACGTCACCGCGGATGAAACTCACACCCGGGATCGCGGCCCGCACCGGGTAGGCGATGTCGTCCTCGGGCAATGCGCCGGTAGCCACCTGATAGAGCAGGGGGCTGAAGAGTTGGTAGGGATGCCGGTCGACGATGACGACATCGATGCGGGGGGACTTGCGCAGCATCTTGGCCGCATCGAGCCCTGCGAATCCGGCCCCGATGATGACGACCTTCAGGCGCTTCATGACCGGATGGTGCCAGGACGGCGTGAGGTCCTAGCCAGCAGGGCACACCTGGGCAACGGGGAGGCGGGCCGGACCGTCGAGGGTGATCTCGCCGTAGAGTCGTTCGCACTCTGCAGCGACGACATCGCTTTGCAGTGCCACCTCGCCCAGGATCGCCACTGCCTCGTCGACACCCGCCGCATCGCTCACCGCGAGCAACTGGCCCAGCACCTGGTCGTAGACCGATAGGGACGAGCCTGCCGTCGGAGGAGCAGAGAGTCGCGCGCGATCAGCTTCGGTGAGCTCGGGGAGCTCCACGCCGTGCCGATGCGCCTGCGCGGCGACGACCTCGGAGACCGTCGGCAGGTCGTCAACGGCGCTGCCGTCATCACTACGCCAGGCACCCCACACGAGAGCGCCCACCAGTCCAAGGGTGATGACGGCAAGCACGATGACGACAACGCGACCCACGGCACGAGGGTACGTCGTACCTTCGGGTCCACGCATGGCGAGCACGCTCCACATACAGTGCCGATATGGCTCAGTCGTCGCCCCACCCAGCATCCGAGGCACCCGTCGACACGAAGCGACGTTGGTGGTCCCTGCTAGGGCTCTGCCTCGTCACGGCCCTCGTGTGGGTGACAGCGAGCGACATCTCCATCGCACTCCCCACCATCGCTCGCGACCTCGGCGGCACGATGGACACTCTGCAGTGGGCAGTCAACGGCTACTTCCTCGCCGGGGCACTCATCATCGTCGGTGGACGGATCGGCGACATCTACGGTCGTCGACTCGTCTTCGTGATCGGCACCGTCCTCATCCTGGCGGGCTCCGTGGTCGCCGCTATCGCACCGTCGCCGCTGGTGCTCATCATCGGACGCGTGCTCGAGGGGGTTGGGGCTGCCGCAGTCCTGCCCACGGCACTCGCCATGATCGCGGTGATCTTCACCGGCAAGCAACGCGACACCGCGATCGCGGCCTGGATCGCCGTCTGCTGGGGTGCTCAAGCGCTCGGCCCGCTCGTCGGCGGCGTGATCATCGAGGGCCTCAACTGGCGATGGATCTTCTGGATCAACCTGCCCATCGGCATCGTGGCCTTGCTCATCACCTGGTGGGCGACCCCGGAGACGCGTGACATGCATGCCGCGCGGCGCATCGACGTCCCCGGCGTGATCACCCTCGTCGGCAGCATCTTCCTGCTCTCCTGGGCACTGGTGCAGTTCGACACCCTGCCGACCCCGGCCTTCGCCGGGATGCTCCTCGGCTCGGTCCTGCTCCTGGTGCTCTTCGTCCTCATCGAACGCCGTGCGGCAAGTCCTGTCATCAAGCTGTCCGTCTTCCGCATGCGCCGCTTCGACGGGGCGGTCCTGTCCAACCTCATCGCCAACTTCGTCTTCGGTGGCGTGATCTTCTTCATGGCGCTCTATCTGCAGGTAGTCGAGGACTACGACCCGCTCCAGGCCGGTCTGCTGCTCCTGCCGGCCACCATCCCCATCCTCATCGTGAACCCGCTCGGCAACTGGCTGGGCCGCCGCCTCGGCCCCGCCTGGCCGACAGCCGTCGGCATGGCCTGCCTCGCCGTCGCGGCCTTCCTCCTGCTCAACCTCACCGGCGACTACTCGCAGTTGATTGCACCCTTCATCCTCATCGGCATCGGCATCGGCCTGCAGATCACGCCGTGCGCGGCCACAGCGGTGGAGGATCCCGGCGATGCCGGAGAGGGAGTGGTCTCGGGCGTCTTCAAGGCCTCCTCGATGATCGGTGGGTCGCTCGGTGTCGCTGTGGGCACGGCCGTCTTCCAGAGCAGTGCCCGCAGCCAACTGGAGTCACTGCTCACCAACCCGCCGGCCGAGACGCTCTCCAAGGTGCTCGATGTCCTCACCGGGGGCCTCAAGCTCGAGGACGTAGCCTCGCTCATCCCCGGCGACGCGCGCCAGGTGATCACCGAGGTATTCGACGCGGCGGTCGGGCTGGCGATGTGGCCATCCATTGCCGTGTCGCTCATCGGCGTCATCGTGGCTATCGTGCTGCTCCGCGGGAAGGCACCCGCACGTGGCACGGGCCACTAGACCAGCAGAGGACGGCATCGATGAGCATCAGCGTGGGCGACCGGATTCCCGACGTGACCCTTCGGGTCGTGACCGAGACTGGGGCCGAT
>JBIIDD010000328.1:0-3668 GCA_044238565.1 Candidatus Nanopelagicales bacterium | reverse complement strand
GCGGTTTCTGTCGTGGTAGCCGTGCTCGTATCGGGATTGTCGATCGGCCCGGGTGCTGCGATGGCCCTTGGACTAAGTGAGCCGCGTGCGGGCATCGTTGCTTCCTCCCTGACCCTGACGGGCCCGACGCGTGCTCTGACCGTGGCCACCTTGCAGGTCGGTGGTGAGATCACGCTGGGTGATGCCCCGGGCTGCACCGGCGCCGACCAACGGTCCTACTACCGCCTGTACATCGAGCGGGGGCCCAATAGAAGCAATTGGGACGCCTTCACAACACCCGAGGTGTGGGCACTCAAGGGGACTCACTTTGTGGCAGGCGCGGGAATTGAAGTCCCTCCAGGCAGCTACGAGGTCAAGCTTCGCTACCAGTGCCGCGATGCTCCGTTTCGTGTCATCGCCGAGGGGCAGATCCAATCCGACACACTCCCGAAACTGACCGTCGCTAGCGTGGTCTCATACGACGTGATCACCGCACCTTGGGGGAAGGCGGCAGGCCCCGGTGGTAGCGACATCGAATTGTGGAGAAATAGCCCCCCGGCAGTCCTGACCGGCACGAGTGTCGGATTCCCTGCCTATGCCGAGACCACGTGGTCCGACGGTGTGGTGTCATGGGAGAACCCATGCGGGCCTCCATTCAATTGGCGCTGCGATTCGACCGCCAAACTGTGGTTTAGACCTGTTGGTTCTGCCACCTGGACCGCAATCGGCGGCGCCCTCAATGAGCTTGTCGAAGTCACCGCTCCGGGTGACTACCGCCTCGTGTTCGGCACCCAGACGACCCGCAGTTGTTACATCAACGTGATTCGTCCGACGTCGGCGAATCGGGTGTCGGGTGTGGTGGTGTCTCCGGTGTCGGCGGTGGCGAATGTGCCGTTGGTGTTTTCGGGGGTGTTGGAGACGCAGTATGACGATGAGGTGTGGCGTCCGGCTCCGGTGGGGACATCGTTCGAGTTGCAGTTCCTGGCTGAGGGTGGGTCGGGTTGGTCTCGGTTGGTGACGGAGCGGGTGTCGACGCCGGGTGTGGTGTCGGTGCGGTGGCCGATGTTGGGTTCGGGTCGGTTCCGGATTGTGGCGGGTGCTGCGACGAGTGAGTCGGTGGCGGTGACGGAGGTGAAGCCGACGTCGGTGGTGGCTGCGGATCCGTTGGACTTGCCGAGTGAGGTGTTCCCGGGTGATCCGGTGGATATCTCGGTGGGTGTGGATGTGCAGTTCTCTGATGGGGTGTATCGAGATGCCCCGGATGGGACACCGTTTGCGGTGGAGTTCGCTGAGTCTTTTGATCCGGATGCTGCGGGCCAAGTGGTGTCTCGGTCGGCTTTGACGTGGAAGACGCAGGCCACGGGTGTGACCAAGGGTGGTAAGGCGGATGCGCAAGTGTCGCCAAAGACGTCGGGATTCTGGCGGATAGCGTTCGGGCAGAACAGGACGTCGCCGGTGTTCGTGGAGGTTGTCGGGTCCAAGCCCGAGCCTCCGCGGCCGGTGTCGCTGAGGGTGTCGGGTTCGCCGTCGAGTTCTGAGGTGTCGTGGGTGTTCACGCCGGTGCCGGGTGTCACGTATGAGGCGTCGGCGTCGACGCGGTCGGGTCGTGTGGATGCCTCGCAGGTCAGTTTGGAGCAGTCGGGGCGGGTAACTGTGTCGGGTCTGCCAGCGAAGACCGCAGTGACGGTGCTGGTGACGGGCACGGACTCCTTCGGCCAGACCGACGGTGGGGCGAGCGCAACAGCCACCACCACATCATCCTCTCCGCAGCCAGGAGCTGCCCCGGGAGCGGTGACCGGGATCAAGGTGTCTGCGCCGAGTCGAGGCAGGGTCACGGTCACCTGGTCAGCACCAACAACTGGGTCAGATCCGACGAGCTACCAGTACCGGACCCGGGCCGGGAAGTGGTCTGCCTGGCGCACCGTCACCGCCCCACGGGTGACCATCACGATCCCAACAAGGAACCGGCCCACGCTCATCCAGATCCGCGCCATCAACACCACCGGCACCGGACCCACCCAACAAGCACTCCTCTAGAAGAAGGACATGCACATGACCAAGCACCGTTCCACGTGGACCCAAACGCTGGTCTGCGCTGTCGCGATTCTTGCGCTGCTGGGTACAGGATTTGTTGGCGCCGCAAGTGCGTCCACCAACGGATGGGTCTTTACGGGGAGCCTGACCACGCCTGTTCGGGATTCCGATGGACGTGTGGCGATCAAGGGAAGGCTCACCGTTCCAGCCTGTGCTGATCAGCAGCGTGGGTGCTGGCTGGCTGTGCACCGCGTCGAAAGCGGTCTCAACGCGGGCTGGCAAGAGATCCAAACGAGCGGGACTCGTTTGGTCTTTCGCACGGCCGGCGTCTACGACATCTCTGGCTGGGCTTACTTGACGGCGGGCACTTGGGACATCGGCGTTGTAGCTGGGGTCGACGCTCAAGGGAAGCCGCAAGGGGCGATCGTCGCGTCAGGCCTTACCCCGACCGTTAGTGTCCCAGGCGTTCGAGTCACCCGAGTCGTTACCCAGGCGTCGGCACCGTCAGTGGTCCAGGGCGAGACCCTCACAATCTCAGTGGCTGAGGAGGTGACCTGGACCGACGGTGTCATCACCTTCAGGACGGTAGAGGGATATAAGGAACTCGCCTGGCGTCCGACCGGCGCGGGCCTCTGGGACCGCGTGGATGAAGGAAGCGAAGAGTTCGTGGTCTCCCCGGCTGCCCCGGGCGACTACCGCATGGTCGTTGATGGTGCGGCTGCCGAACCCATCTTTGTGAATGTCTACAGACCGACGAACGCCCATCGGATCTCCGATCCAACAGTCTCAGCGACTTCGGCCATTGCAAACAGCGTCGTCAGCATTTCAGGGCGGATGGAGACGCAATATGACGATAAGGAGTGGCGTCCTAGTCCCGTCGGGACTCGGTTTGAGCTCCAATTCTTGGCTGACGGATCACAGGCTTGGGCAAGACTGCTTTCGAGCACCGTGCGGGAGGCAGGCATCGTTGACTTCCGCTTCAAGATGCTCACAACCGGGAGATACCGAATCGCCGCTGGTGAAGCGACCGGCCTGTCGGTCAGAATCGAAGAGATCGTGCCGGTTGCAGTTCCTGCAATCGAACCTCTCGCTCTTCCCACGACTGTCGCTCCGGGTGAGCCGATCGACGTCAACGTTGGAGTCGATGTTGAGTACTCAGATGGTGAAGTCCGAGATGTCCCCGATGGCACCGATTACGTCATTGACTTTGCACCCGCCTCGGTTCGTTCAGCGAACAGTGAGTCAGTCGAGCGAGCCAAGCCTCGCTGGCGGCAAGTAGCTAAGGGCAAGACTCGGGCTGGTCAGATCACAGCTCAAATACGGCCAAGGGTCTCCGGATATTGGAGGATACGAGTCGGTCAGGCGGTCACTCCTCGAGTTCTGGTCACGGTGCAGAAGCGGTAGCGGCCGCACGGTGGGTCGCGTTGCCAGTGGGATGAGAGCCGCCTACCTTCGGCATCGACTGCGGCACTGGTGTAGCAGCACTTCGGAGTGGCCGCCAGGAATGTGGGGGCAGAACCCGGGAAACGTGGGGGCAGGAGGGGAGTCCGGGAGGAATCTCCCTCACGAATCGCTGGGGTGAGTGACGGGACTCGAACCCGCGACATCTGCGACCACAACGCAGCGCTCTACCAGCTGAGCTACACCCACCGCGG
>JBIIDD010000191.1:0-3682 GCA_044238565.1 Candidatus Nanopelagicales bacterium | reverse complement strand
TCGGACCCACGAGATCAGCCTCGCGCTCGATGAAGCCAAGACGCGCCTGGTGGAGATGACGGCGCACTTCCTGGCTGCACAGCTCCCCGATGACCGTGAACGGCTCCTAGCGGCGCGGATGGTCGTTGCGACGATTGACGCTGGAGTTCACGACGTGATCCTCCGTGAGCCTCGCGGAGCAGCGAGGCGAGCCGCCATCGACATGACCGTTGACACGGCCGTCTCGATCATCGAGGGGTCCCGAGAGTCGAAGCGATAGTCAGGCCCCCACGTCGGCGGGCTTGCCGCCGGTGATGCGCACGAGCTCGTCGAAGGTTGTGGGGAAGACGTAGTTCGGATGTCCGCCCGCCGCCCACACCTCGTCGTACTGCCCGAGATCGACATCAACGAGTGTGCGGATACGCGCGGGGTGGCCGATCGGCGCAACGCCCCCTGTGGCTTCTGCAACCCGTGGGACTCATTCCCCTAGGCGATGTCCTCCACGCTCGCGTTCCGCGGTAGTGAGAGAGTCGCGCGTGCGCCGGAGTCAGCCGGGTTCGACAGTGTCAGGTGCCCGCCGTGGGCGACGACCACCGATTCGACAACAGCGAGGCCCAGGCCGCTGGACCCTGGTCGTCCCGAGACGAAGGGCTTGACCAGTTCGGCTTGCCCGATCTCGGGGAATCCGATCCCGTCATCCTCGACGAAGATTTCCACTGTCTGGGCATCCAACTGCCAGCGCACGTCGATCCGCACTCCGTCGGGATTGTGCGCCACCGAATTGATGACGAGATTGAGAATGGCCTGAGCAATTCGCTCGGGATCCAATGTCACATCCACACGAGGGGGAGCGTGCACGACCACGTGGGCATCGAGAGCGGACAGGCGAAGTGCCAAATCCTCTGCGACATCGGAGAGCGAAACATCGCGTAACGAAACAAACCCGGGGGCTGCGGCTCGCGCCAGAGTGAGAGCCGAGTCCACGAGAGCACTTACACGCCGCAATTCTCGGCCTGCGGCCCCCGCCGCCGTCCGGACCTCATCGTCATCTGTGCCATAGCGCTCGAGTGCCTCGAGCTGGCCCTGAGCGATCGCCAGGGGAGTGCGCATCTCGTGGGAGATGGTGGCGAGGAGTTGCCGGCGTTCGAGTTGATCGCGTTCGACACGACGGAGTAGGTCGTTGATCTCATCGGCAATCCGCGTCGCCTCGAGCGGCCCGGCAGGGACCGGGATCCGCGAGGTCGCGTCAGCATCGACCGTTCCGGTGGCATCCGCCACCTCTGTGATGGGGCGGACGGCCCTTCCGAGGAGCACGATCAGGATCACCGAGCCGGCCAGGATTCCGATGGCCCCCGCGATGGCCAGGAGGACCGAAATCCACACGGCCTCCTCCTGGATGGAATCGGTCGCGCCGACCACGAGGACGCGCTTGTTGTCGGTCCCCGGGATGTCGCTGCCGAACACCAGAAGGCGCGAGTCTCCCGAAGCCACCTCGACGGGATCATCCGCGGCGGGGAGTGAGGTGATCGTCCCAGGATCGTCATCGAGGACGGTGAGGACATCGGCAGGTCCTGCCGACTCCGCGATGACCGAGCCGTCAGCATCGACGATCAGGGTGACGAACCGGGTGGAAAAGGGTTCCTGCTGGATGATCCGGGTGAGCGAGTCGCTGTCGCCGGACGTGTAGCCGACCTCCTCGAGGATGTGCTGGGACTGACGAAGCAAGTCCTCCTTGAGTAAGCCCCGATAGTTGGTGAAGATCACCGCAATCGAGATTGCGATCAGCGCTAGGGCTGTGACCGTAAGCACCACGACCGAGGTCCAGGTCACCGTGCCGCGCAGACTTCGAAGCCTCATCCCAAGAGCCGGTAGCCGAGTCCGCGGACCGTTTCGATGGCATCCGATCCCATGCGCCTGCGTAGGTTCACCACCGCGACCTCGACGAGGTTCGATCGTCGCGGTGCCTCATCCACTCCCCATACTGCACGCAGGAGCTGCCCGCGCGAGAGGACTGCGCCTCCGTGAAGAATGAACTGCTCGGCAAGCGAGGTCTCCAGGGGAGTCAGGATGACCGAGTCACCATCGAACTCCATCGTGCGCAGCGGCACGTTGAGCGAGAAGCGGCCGTACGCGACGACCTCCCTGCGACTCGAAGCAGCCGCGGGCCTTCCTGCGGCCGCGGCGCCCCGGGGTAGCCGGACCCGCACGCGTGCGGCCAATTCGGCGAGCGCGAATGGCTTGATGACGTAGTCGACCGCTCCCGAGTCGAGGGCGTCAACACGGTCATCGACACCATCGCGTGCCGTGACCACGATCACCGGCAGGTCCGGCGCATGCTCGTGAATCTGCTCGAGGACGTCGGTGCCGTCGAGCTTGGGCAGGCCCAGATCGAGGATCACGAGGTCGTTATCTCCGGTCAGTGCGGCGGCCAAGCCGGAGGGTCCGTCGGCTGCTTCCTGGACCGAGTGGCCCTCCGCCTGGAGGCCCTTGCGGATGAAGGAGCGCATGCCCTCCTCATCGTCGATGACGAGGATGCGCGACACGTCCATCATGGTGCCAGAGTCCCGATGCGGAAGACCTCGAGCCAGCCCTCGGCCTCGGCCTGGCCGTCGTGCTCGCTGTTGAACGAATCAGTTGCATCGCGTCCACACATGCCGATGACAGCGCCAGCTCCGGCAGGATGGCGAGCGATGAACCCCGTGAGGTCGTAGACCGTGCCGTCGACGACGGACCAGCAGTCCTCGGGAGTGGCATGCCGAGCGACTTCGGCAAGGGTGATGGGCCCAGTGATGGTGGCGGCGACCGCAGGGGGTTGGCGCGCGGCCTCCAACTGGTCCTTCCACACCGATTCCGCTCCCGAGTGCCCAGCGAGGTAGGTGAGTCCCAGGATGACGATGCTCGCGAGAGCAGCCAGGACGTTGACGGCTCGCTTCGCCCACGTCCATCCGTCGAGATGCCAGGTGAAGATCCACAGCCCGGTGATCGCCGAGAAGGCCATGGCAGCGATGACGAGGTAGTTGCCCCAGTTGGCGTGGTCCACAGGCAGCCCCACGGCTGCGGAGAGCGAATCTCCGGAGATCTTGGCGATGTAGGCCCCGGCGGCACCGACGACGGCGCCGGCGAGGATCACCCACTGGAAGGTGCTCCTCCAGCGTGAGACGACGGTGGTGACGATCATCCCGATCGCGGCGAGGGGGAGTAGGACGACCACGCCGTGGACGATGAGCGGGTGCAGGGGCAGACCGCCGAGGAGTTCAGACATGGTCTACCTCGCGGGCCATGTCAGTGCACTTCTCGGCAGGAAGGCAGAGGAAGTCCCGTAGTGCGATGCGCGTCATGCGGTAGTCGAACTCCTCGAGCATGGCTCGAGCGCGAGTGGTGTCCTCCAGCAGGATCGCTGGGCGGTCGAGGGTAAGGATCCCCGCAGCACCGGCGAGCACGTCGCGCTCATGGCCCTCGACATCGATTTTGATGAGGCTGACGGGACGGTGCAGGTCGAGGTCGTCCAGGCGCATCGTGGCAACGACCTCGTCGCCACCACTAGACACCAGCCGGCTTGCGCCCCGATTGCCCGGCACGTGGCTCATGCTGGCGATGCCTTCGCGCGATGACGCTGCCAGGCGCAATGGGCGCACGTTGCCGAGGTCGATGATGTTTGCGATGAGTCGGGCGTACGCGGCTTCCTGCGGCTCGAAGGCGATGG
>JBIIDD010000190.1:0-3683 GCA_044238565.1 Candidatus Nanopelagicales bacterium | reverse complement strand
CGTCGCATTTGCGGCTCAACTCCGCGTAATCCTGACGGATCTGCTCTTCCACCGTCCCGGGAAGCGGCATCTGACGGATGACGTCTCGGATCTCCGCGCACACGGCGCTGACCTGGCTCGTGTCGGAGATATCAAGGCCGTGCAGGAGGCGCGCGAGCGTGGCGTCGAGATCCGATGCGTCGTGCGCGGCACGGTAGCCCGCCGTCGTGACCGCGAAGCCTGGAGGCACGGGAAGCCCAGCCCCCGTCATCTCACCCAGGCTGGCGGCCTTGCCGCCGACCTCGCCCTTGAGCCCGGGCCAGTAGCCCTCGAACCACATGGTGACGCCGCTCATGATGTTTCCTCCCGACGGCTGAGCGGAAGCGCACGTCCCTCGAGGCCGGCCCACCAGTCGGGCAGGCCATCGAAGTCCGGCACCGAGACCTCTTGCACGCGATTGCGATAGAGCACGAGCGCGCTCTCGCCACCTTCGAGCAGGCGGACGCGCACGAACTCGGTGTTGAAGGGTTCACCCGGGTCATAGCCCAGGGCCCAGGTCGCGAAGGCGCGGATGGGCCCTGAGTGGGTGGCCACGATGACGGACTGGCCGGGCGCTTCGTCATGGATTCGCATGAGGCCCGCCCAGAACCGACGGACCGCCGCGACCGGAGGCTCGAACGTGAGCATGGGCATCGTGAGCCAGTGGGTGATGGGATCCCCACCGCCCTGCTGGATGCCCCAGAAGCGATCCACCTCCACCAGCCACGTGGGGCGCCCGCCCAGCCCGATGCGCTCGTACTTCTCCATCTCCGAGTGATAGAGCCGGAACGCCTGCGTGACATCACGGAATCCGTCGGGGGTCATCACCTGGAAGTTGCGGAACTCCTCGTAGGCGACCACCTCGCTGACGTCCGCCTCGCGTCCGAAGAGGACGAGCTCGTCGAGCAACCCCTTGCGGATTCCCTCAGCGGTCTGGCGCGCACGATTCGTGTCGGCGCACGCCATGGTGACGTGGTGCCCCGTCATGACGCGACGGGCGAGCTCCTTGCCGCGGCGATGTGCCTGCCAGGAGCCGAGCGGGGTGAGTCCGGATTCGGTGGAGTACCCCTGGGTCTCTCCGTGACGGACGAAGTAGACGTCGGTGACGGCGCCCTTCGTCTGGTCCTTGCGTTCGGGGACGATCTCCTTGGTGCGGGTCACCTCCGCCCATGCGCGGGTCGCTCCGACATCTGCGCCCTCCCAGAGGGGCACGGGCGAATCAAGGTCGGTCTCACCGCTTCGCCGGTCCCGGAAACGTCGCAGGTAGAGCGGCGTCTCGTCCTCGGGCTGCGCGGGCTCGGCAACCGACGGCCGCAGCCCTCGAGCCTCGCGGTCGAGGTACTTCTGCAGGTACGCCGGCGCATCGGGCCGCTCGGTGCGCGGCAGTGCCACGGGAGTGGTGTCCGGCTCGGTCATCGTCATGTCCGCTCCTTAGCTGTGCACCGTGAGGAACCGCTGGTTGACGACGCCGTCGTAGTAGAACAACGCGCGCCCCATCTCACTCTCGGTCCAGGTGATGGGGGGATCGTCGGGGTCCGACCAGTAGCCGCCGGTGAAGACCTCATTGCGGTTGCCCGCGGGGTCGAAGAAGTAGACGCAGTGCCCACGCGTAGCACCGTGCCGCGTGGGATTGGTCTCGATACGCACCCCGTGATAGGCGAGGACATCCGACGCATTCCGGATGTCGTTCCAGTCGTCTACCCAGTACGCGAAGTGGTGCAGACCGCCGTCAGGACCGGTCACGAGTGCGATGTCATGGGACGAGTGAGACACCTCGAGCCAGGTGGCTATCTGGAAACCGTCGTCGCCCATCACCTGCTCCGTGAGGTGGAAGTCCAGGATCTCCTGGAGGAATGCCGTCATGCCATTGACGTCTTCCACCGTGAGGAAGATGTGGTCCAGGCGCGGCGGCGCGATGCCCACCAGGCCGAGGGGCTTGGGGGGTGGGTTGGTAAGCGGTAGGAGATTGCCGACCTGCTCCATGCCGTGGATGAGCTCCATCTGGTGCCCCGACGGAGTTTCGAAGCGCACCACGGTGCCGCCTCCCACCCCGACGTCCGCACCCTGGAGTCGCTTGACTGCGATGCCCGCGTCTTCGAGGCGCGCGGCGTAGTAGTCGAGGTCCTCGGGGCTCTCCACCTTCCAGCCCATGTGAGCGAGGCCGTAGTTGGGCGCGTAGGCGAGGACGAGCGAATGGTGCTGATGCTCGTCCCAGCACTTCAGGTAGACGCGCTCGGGCTCGCGAGCCGTCTCGACCAGGCCGAGCACCTCGGTGTAGTAGGCAACGGCGAGTTCGAGGTCGGGGACCCTGATCTCGACGTGAGACAAACGCAGGATGCTCATCAGGTGTGCACCTTCATGAATCGATCGTTGAGTTCGCCCTCGTAATAGAAGACGGCTCGGCCGATGTTGTCTTCGGTCCAGGTGATCGTCGGGAAGTCGGGATCCGGGCGGTACCCGCCGGTGAAGACCTCATTGCGAGTGCCAAGGGGGTCGAAGAAGTAAATGGTGTTGCCGCGAGTGATGCCGTGACGAGTCGGACCGACATCGATCTGGATGCCGTTGTAGGCGAGGATGTCCGCGCTCTTGCGCACGTGATCCCAGTCATCGAGCCAGTAGGCGAAGTGATGGAGTCCACCATTGGGACCGGACACGATCGCCAGGTCATGCGGCGAGTGGGAGCGCTCCATCCACGTGGCGGCCTGGTGCCCATCTCCGTCGAGCAGCTGCTCTGTGACGCGGAAACCCAGGACGTCGGTGAAGAACTTCGTCGACTCACCCACCTCCTCTGCGGTCACGAGGACGTGATCCATCCTCGGAGGCGCGATGCCGCGTAGTCCATCGACGAAGGGCGCCGGGTTCAACGATCCGGTTGCTCGTCCCAGCTTCTCCACATCGTGGACGAGCTCCATCACGTGTCCCGACGGTGTCTCGAATCGGATGGACTCACCCTGACCGATCGAAGCGCCCTTGCTCACGCGCTCGACCGGAAGGCCGTATCTGCCGACCGCATTCTCGAGGTCGGCGAGGTCATCCTCGCGAACGACCTTGAAGGACATCAGGTCGAAGCCCACGCGGGGTGCGTAGGAGATGCGCAGCGAATGGTGATCGACCTCGTCCCAGCACTTGAGGTAGACGGAGTTCTCGTCGCGCTCCACTTCGAGCATGCCCATGACTTCGGTGTAGTACGCCGCGGCCAGGTCGAGATCCGTCACCGTGATGTCGACGTGCGACAAGCGCAGGATTCCCATCGTCGCTCCTCCCGGCCCGCAGGCCCCTCGGGTGATCGCAACCTACGGCCCTGGTGTCCCGCATGGAAGGACACCGTTCCCGCATGCGGGACGTATCTGATACGTTCCCGCGCGTGGAGGGTCCCGAGGTCATGCGCCAGGCGATGGCCGACTACGTGCGCGCCCTGCATCAGGCCTATCTCGACGCCGTGGCGACGCTCCCGGCGGCTGAGCGCGCGCGCCTGCCGCTCATGGCTGCCGGGCGCATCACCGTGGCCGCCGTCGGCGTGCGCATGCTGCACGTCATCGGAACCGTCGAGGAACTGCCCGCTCCACGTGGACCTGAAGTGGAGATCTCCGACTCCATCGACGATCTCGCCTGGAGCCTGCGCTTCTTCGACCCCGTCATCACGCCGGCGCTGGGACTCATCGATG
>JBIIDD010000189.1:0-3694 GCA_044238565.1 Candidatus Nanopelagicales bacterium | reverse complement strand
CTCGCATCGCGATGGAGAGCGGCTTCTCCTGCACGTGCGTCTCGACGAGCGGACCGACGTACTCCAGCAGGCCCTCTCCCAGCTGGGAGTAGTAGGCGTTGATCTGGCGCGCGCGCTTGGCGGCGTAGATGACCAGCGAGTACTTGGAGTCGGACTTGGCGAGCAGGTCGTCGATGGGCGGGTAGATGATGCCCTCGGGGCGCGCGGACGCTGACATGGTCGACCTCTCACCGATGGATGATGCGGATGGGACGGGTGCGAGTGAGCGCACCGGGCCCTGAGTCTACCCCCCGGTCAGCGGGAAGCGACCGGCGCTGCCTGGTCCAGGAGGGTCAGGATCGCCTCCGCGGCCTCGTCGACCGAGGCGTTCACCACGGTGCGATCGAACTCCCCCTCGGCGGCCAGCTCCACGCGCGCCGTGGCGAGACGGCGCTCGATCACCTCGGGGGACTCGGTGCGCCGACCCTGCAGGCGCTCCACGAGGACCTCCCACGACGGAGGGGCGAGGAAGACCCGCATGGCGTCGGGGGCGCTGTCGCGCACCTGGCGGGCGCCCTGCAACTCGATCTCCAGGAGTACGTCGTCACCGGCGGCAAGGGCCTCCTCCACCGGCTCCACGGGCGTGCCGTAGAGGTGCCCGGCGAATTCCGCCCACTCCAGGAGCTGACCGCGCGCGATCATCGCCTCGAAGCCGGCACGGTCGACGAAGCGGTAGTGCACGCCGTCGATCTCACCGGATCGGGGTGGTCGCGTGGTTGCCGACACGGAGAAGACCAGGTCCGGGCGAAGCGCTCTCAATCGGGTGACCACACTCGACTTGCCCACCCCCGACGGGCCCGAGAGCACGAGGAGTCGACCGCGGCCACGGCCGGCGCCCTCGAGTGCGCGAACCAGCGCGGCGACCTGGTGCTCCCCCAGCCCGCGCAGTCGGCGCGACTCCGCCACGTGGCACTGCTCGAGGATGCGCGTAGCCCGTGCGGGGCCGATGCCCGGGCATGCCTCGACAAGGTCGCGCGCGCGCATGCGTGCCACCGCGGGATCGTCGTCGCGCAGGGCGATGACCTCGCGCACCGATCCACCTTCGGCCAGGTGGCGCTTGATCTGCGCCCTGCGCCGTCGCGCCTCGAGTGCCAGGAGCCGACCACGGGCCCGGGCGTCTTCGTCGAGTGCGGGCCGCTCAGCCATCGCCGAGGTCCCCGGCGATGGCCGCGGCCGCGGCCGACACGTCGGCCGCCCCGGTGATGGGCCGGCCAATGACGAGGAGGTCGGCACCTCGCGACAGGGCCTCGCGCGGTGTCGCGACCCGGCGCTGATCGCCGACGTCAGACCCCGCCGGGCGCACGCCCGGGGTGATGAGCACGACGTCGCGCCCCTGCAGTGCCGCGCGGACCTCACCCACCTCCTCGGGTGAGCACACGACCGCACGCGCACCGGCATCGACAGCGCTCACCGCGAGGCGCACCGCGAGGTCGCCAGCCGATGATGCGCCCGGCCCGAGCAGGTCGAGGCTGCGAAGGTCCCCCGTGGTGAGCGACGTGAGCACCGTGACGGCGACGACCCGGGTGCCGGGCAGGGCTTCGGCGGCGGCCGACACCATCGCGGGGCCGCCCGACGCGTGCACGGTGAGGAAGTCCGGCTCAAGATCGGCCACGGCGCGAGCAGCACCGGACACGGTGGCAGGGATGTCATGCAGCTTGAGGTCGAGGAAGAGCGCGCAGCCCGGTGCCGCGGCACGCGCGGTCTCGACCGCGGCGCGCCCGTCGCGCACATAGGTCTCGAGGCCGACCTTGAGCGTGCTCACGTGCGGTGCGACTGCGCCCGCCCATGCGCCCAGGGTGGCGAGATCGGGTGCATCGAGGGCCACGGCAATGGGAGCGCGGCTCACACCCACTCCGGGAGTGAGAGATCGTCATCGTCCGGGCCCTCGGGCTCGGCGTCGGGCGCGCGATGGGCATAGGACACCGCATCGCTCAGGCGCGTGAAGCCCCGGCCAGCCGCGAGGGTGGCCAGCTCAGCGTGCACGCGCGCAGGCGCCGAGGGGTCGTGGAAGACGACGGTGCCGACCGAGACCGCATCCGCACCGGCGAGGATGAATTCGAACGCGTCGGCACCGTTGCGGATACCGCCCATCCCGATGAGGGGCACGTCCGGCAGGACATCGCGCACCTGCCACACGCAGCGCACCGCGATGGGCCGGATGGCCGGCCCGGAGAGCCCCCCGGTGACACCGGCGAGTGCGGGGCGCATCGTGTCGACGTCGATCACCATGCCCAGCGTCGTGTTGATGAGGGAAAGGCCGTCGGCTCCGGCGCGCACGCACGCGAGGGCGATCGTGCCGATGTCGGTGACGTCCGGCGAGAGCTTGGCGAAGACGGGGATGCTCGGATCGGTGGAACGGCGCACTCCCCCGATCACCGCTGCCGCCGAGTCTGCCCGGCAGGCGAAGACCTGCCCGCGATCGGCGACATTGGGGCAGGAGATGTTGACCTCGAGGGCATCGAATCCCCCGTGTTCGCGCAGGATCTTGGCGAGTTCCTCGAACTCCTGGGTCGTGCCGCCAGCGATGGAGACGATGACGCGCGCTCCCCGCTCGCGCAGCCACGCGAGATCCTTCTCGAGGAAGGCGTGAATGCCCGGGCCCTGAAGGCCGATGGAGTTGAGCATGCCGCTCGGCGTCTCCGCCATGCGCGGCGTAGCTCGGCCCGAGCGCGGCTCGAGCATGATGCTCTTCGTCACCACGGCACCGATCGACGTGATGTCGAAGAACTGGTCGAGTTCGCGGCCTGAGGCCGCACAGCCCGATGCGGTGAGGACCGGGCTCGGCAGCCCCACGGATCCCAAGCGCGTCGACATGTCGATGCTCGGCACGGGTGCGGACGTGGTCGACTGCCTCACGACGGCGCGCGTCATCGGTCCCTCCCCTCGGTCACGGGAGCACCCAGGGTGTCGGGGGGAATCGTGCCGACGTCCTGCCAGCGCACGCGATCACCGCGGAAGATGGGGCCTTCGACACACGAGCGCAGCATGCGCGTGACGCCGTCGTCGCCGATGACCGGCAGCACGCACGTCATGCACACCCCGATGCCGCAGGCCATGGACTCCTCGACGGCGCACTGGCTGTAGATGCCCGCGTCGGTGGCGATCTCGGCCACTGCGGCGAGCATCCCCATGGGTCCGCAGGCATAGATCACATCGGTGCCGGCACGATCGATGACGGCGCGCAGGTGGTCGGTGACGAGGCCTGCCTCTCCGAGGGAGCCATCGTCGGTCGTGATGGTGACGGTGGATGCGATGCGCTTGGCCTCGAGCACTCCGAAGAGCTTCTCCTCGGTCGACGCACCGAGCACGACGTCGACACGGCAACCACGCTCGCGCAGGTGCTCGGCGAGGAAGACGAGCGGTGCCGATCCGTAGCCCCCACCGACGAGGAGGCACGAGACCGGATCGCGCGGGAGTGCAAAGGGCCGGCCCAGGGGTGCCACGATGTCGAGGACATCACCTCGCCGTCGCTGGGTGAGCCAGTGGGTGCCGGGGCCGGAATCCGCGATGACGACATCGATCGTCCCGCCGTAGATCCCGCGCGACTGGACGCCGTGAATGGAGAAGGCTCGGCGCAGCAGCAGTCCGGAGGAGTCGAGATCGCCGATGGCGAGCGTCGCGAAGTTGCCGGGACGCGCGATCTCAGGCACGCCCG
>JBIIDD010000188.1:0-3698 GCA_044238565.1 Candidatus Nanopelagicales bacterium | reverse complement strand
CTGGATTAGTCCCCCGCGAGCGAACTTCGGGGGAATGGGTGAGTCAGCATCGCTGAATCCCCCGAAGTTCAGGTCGCGTCATGCCGTCGCGCGATTGTGCGGCTCCGTGCGAGTCTCACTGCCACTCAGCCGCACAATCACGGAGCGGATGCCGTGGATTTCGAGCGCAGGAGGTTGATCGACGACCTTCTCCGCTCGAAGTTGGCGCTCGAGGCTAGCGGGCCTCGCCGAGGAGTGCGGCGATGCGGCCCACGCCCTCCTCGATATCGGCGTCGCTCGTGGCGTAGGACAGGCGCAGGTATCCCGGAGTGCCGAAGGCCTCTCCCGGTACCACGGCAACCTCAGCCTCGTCGAGGATGAGACCGGCGAGATCGGCCGACGATGCGGGGCGCTGGCCGCGGATCTCCTTACCGAGCACCCCCTTCACGGACGGGTACACGTAGAACGCACCCTCGGGCGTGGGGCAGTCGACCCCGGGAATCGCCGACAGCAGGTCGACGATGAGGTGGCGGCGACGGTCGAAGGCGACCTTCATCTCCTCGACCGCCGCGAGGTCGCCGGAGACAGCAGCCAGGGCCGCGACCTGGGAGACGTTGGCGACATTGGACGTCGCATGCGACTGGAGGTTGCCCGCGGCCTTGATGACATCGTCGGGGCCGATCATCCAGCCCACGCGCCAGCCGGTCATGGCGTAGGTCTTGGCCACTCCGTTGACGATGACGCAGGTGTCGGCGATCTCGGGGACGAGCACGGGCATCGACGCGAACACCGCATCGCCGTAGACGAGATGCTCGTAGATCTCATCGGTGACGACCCAGATGCCGTGCTCAGCCGCCCACCGGCCGATCGCCGCCACCTGCTCGGGGGTGTAGACGGCGCCCGTCGGGTTGGAGGGCGACACGAAGACGAGCAACTTTGTGCGCGGCGTGCGAGCGGCCTCGAGTTGCTCGACCGTGGCGCGATAGCCGCTGGCCTCGTCAGTGTCGACGACGACGGGCGAGCCGCCGGCGAGCTTGATCGCCTCGGGGTACGTCGTCCAGTACGGCGCAGGAAGGATTGCCTCGTCTCCGGGGTCGAGGAGCGCGGCAAAGGTGTTGTAGAGGGCCTGCTTGCCCCCATTGGTGATGAGGACCTGGCTGGCCTTGGCGTCGTAACCGCTGTCGCGCAGGGTCTTGGCGGCGACGGCGTCCCGCAGCTCCGGCAGGCCGGCCGCGGGGGTGTAGCGGTGCCACTTGGGGTCCCGGCAGGCGGCCACGGCAGCCTCGACGATGTAGTCCGGCGTCGGGAAGTCCGGCTCGCCCGCACCGAATCCGATCACGGGGCGCCCGGCGGCCTTCAGTGCCTTCGCCTTCGCATCGACGGCGAGGGTCGCGGACTCGGTGATGGCGGCAAGGCGCCGGGAGACTCGGGAGGCCATGGGGGAATCCAACCAGCCGGGCCGGCTGTCGGGGGAGGGGGTGCGAGGAGGGTGCCACCTGGCAACGAGGAGGGTGATTGGACCGGCTGATACCGGGCCACGTAGACTCCCGTAGCCGGTGGCTTTTCCACCCTGTTGACGCCTGCCCGCAGGCGCCCATCAGGGGCGATGGTCGCCTGAGGGCCGTAGCTCAATTGGTAGAGTCCCGGTCTCCAAAACCGGTGGTTGGGGGTTCGAGTCCCTCCGGCCCTGCTCCACGCTCCACAGCACAGATCCACGCTCTAACCGCACGACGACAGGAAGATCACGTGAGCAGCGAAGCCCGCGGCGACACCAAGCTGTCCCTTTTTGGGCGGCTTGCGCTCTTCCTGCGCCAGGTGGTGGCCGAGCTCCGCAAGGTGATCTGGCCAACCCGCAAGGAATTGGTCACGTACACCATCGTGGTCATCGTCTTCGTCGTCGTGATGGCAGCGATCGTGGCCGCGTACGACTACGTCTTCACCCGAGGGGTGCTCTTCATCTTCGGATGAGCACCGCTTCGAGATGAGCACCGAGCAGCAGGAGCCCTGACACCCGTGACCGACTTCCCCGCCACCGAGTCCGCTGACGCCGCCCCGGCGCCTGCGCTCGTCTTCCAGACCGAGGGTGCCGATGTGGCCCCCGAGGCCTACGTCGGCGATCCCGTCGCCGCGGAGGATGTCGCCGTCGAAGAGACGACGGTGGATGACATTGCCGTCGAAGAGACGGTGGTAGCCGAGGTCGAAGAGACGGTGGCGGCCGAGGTTGAGATCGCCGTCGACGAGGCCGTCGTGGCGGCCGTCGCCGAGGACATTGCTGAGGAGGAAGACCCAGTCGAGGCCTTCCGCGAGCAGATGCGCATGGCTGCGGGCGAGTGGTTCGTCGTCCACTCCTACGCCGGCTACGAGAATCGCGTGAAGTCCAATCTCGAGACCCGCATCACGTCCCTCAACATGGAGGACTACATCTTCCAGGTCGAGGTGCCGATGGAGGAGGTCACCGAGATCAAGCAGGGCCAGCGCAAGCTGGTCCGCCGCACGAAGTTCCCCGGATACGTCTTGGTCCGCATGGATCTCACCGACGAGTCCTGGGGTGCCGTGCGCCACACGCCCGGCGTGACCGGCTTCGTCGGTCACGGTCATCAGCCCTCGCCACTCTCCCTCGATGAGGTGGTGGCGATTCTGGCCCCGACCCCGGAGCGCAAGCCCGGAGCGCCGGCGGCCGCCGGGGCGACATCGGGAGCGGCTCCCACCGAGGTGCGCGTGGTCGACTTCTCCGTCGGCGACTCCGTCACCGTGGTCGATGGCCCGTTCGCCACATTGCACGCCACCATCTCCGAGATCAACATCGAGGCCCAGAAGGTCACCGGCCTCGTCGAGATCTTCGGTCGAGAGACCCCCGTCGAACTGGCCTTCGGCCAGATCCAGAAGAACTGACAGCAGCGAGGACACCACCATGGCACCCAAGAAGAAGATCGCCGGCATGATCAAGCTCCAGATCCAGGCCGGCCAGGCGAACCCCGCGCCTCCGGTGGGTCCTGCCCTCGGCCAGCACGGCGTCAACATCATGGACTTCTGCAAGGCCTACAACGCCGCGACGGAGAACCAGCGCGGTCAGGTCATCCCCGTGGAGATCACGGTCTACGAGGACCGCACCTTCGACTTCACGCTCAAGACGCCCCCGGCCTCCCGGCTGATCCTGAAGGCGGCCGGACTCGAGAAGGGCTCGGGCGCACCGCCCAAGGTCGCCGGCTCGATCACGCGCGCCCAGGTCCGTGAGATCGCCGAGACGAAGATGCCCGACCTCAACGCCAATGACGTCGACGCCGCGATGAAGATCATCGAGGGCACCGCGCGCCAGATGGGCGTCACCGTCAGCGACTAGTCACCAGATTTCCCGCCGCGCCGCGGCGGGTGTGGGAGGGCCGAGCGCGGCCCGCCGACCACAACCTCCATCACGATGGGAGCAGTAATGAAGCGCAGCAAGGCGTACCGCCAGGCCATGGAGTTGATCGATGCCGATCGCCTCTACGCCCCGCAGGCGGCGATGGGCATCGCCAAGCAGACCGCAAAGACCAAGTTCGATCCGGCCATCGAGGTCTCCATGCGCCTCGGCGTCGATCCGCGCAAGGCCGACCAGATGGTCCGCGGCACCGTCAACCTCCCTCACGGCACGGGCAAGACCGCCCGCGTGATCGTCTTCGCCGCGGGAGAGAAGGCCGAAGAGGCCCGCGCCGCAGGAGCCGACGAGGTCGGCAGCGACG
>JBIIDD010000187.1:0-3743 GCA_044238565.1 Candidatus Nanopelagicales bacterium | reverse complement strand
GAGCGCCAGGATGCCGACGGCGGTGACGACCGCCTTGGCACCCGCGGTGAGGCGCGTCGACAGTCGCCCGGGTCTCCAGACCATCGCCAGGGCCGCACCAAGGAGGAGGCCCATGATGTGGCTGTCCGAGCCGAAGTAGGCGCGGCTCGGGTCGGCCTCCTGCGGGTAGCCGTTGGTGATCGCGAGGAAGGCCATCCATGCGGTCGAGGCCAGGGCGCCGCCGATGGCGACGTAGAACACTCCGCGCCGGCCGCGCCAGCGCAGCAGGATGAGGGTCAGTGCTGGCCAGAGGAGGTAGAACTGCTCCTCCACGGCCAATGACCACAAATGCTGCAGGAATGGTGGTCGACCGATGGCCTCGAAGTAGGAGGCGTCGGAGACGATGTACCACCAGTTGGTGACGTAGAACAGCGATGCGATGGCATCGGCGCGGAACTGTGCAGCGGAGTCACGGTAGATGAAGGCCGCGAGCATGCCGACGATGACGAGCATGAGCAGCAGCGCGGGGAGCAGGCGCCTGGCTCGAGCAATATAGAAGCGCTTGAAGTCGATGCGGCCGGAGCGGTTGTACTCCTCGACGATCAGGGTCGTGATGAGGAAGCCCGACAGGACGAAGAAGACGTCGACGCCGAGGAATCCGCCTCGCATCCAGGTGAGGTCGCCGTGGTAGAGCAGGACCCCTAGGACGGCCAGGGCCCGGATGCCGTCGAGGCCCGGGAGATAGCCCATCTCGCCAGCCCGCCGGCCGCGATCGAGATGCCAGGGCTGGCGGTCGGTGATCTGGCTCGTCGCCACCGTCGCCCCTTCCTGGACCCGCGGGGGCGACGCCGACCTGGCCGCCCGGGTCATCGTACGCGGGGGTGCTCGCTCAAGCCCCAGCGAAACGGGTGATGGCGGGCAGGTGTCGCTCGCGCATCTCCTGATCTCGGACCCCCAGGCCCTCCTCAGGTGCGAGGCAGAGGACGCCGACCTTGCCCTGGTGGGCATTGCGGTGGACCTCGTAGGCCGCCTGGCCTGCACCCTCCAGCGGGAACGTCTTGGAGAGGGTCGGGTGGATGAGGCCGCGCGAGATGAGGCGATTGGCCTCGTAGGCCTCGCGGTAGTTCGCGAAATGCGATCCCACGATGGTCTTGAGATTCATCCATAGGTAACGGTTGTCGTACTCGTGCATGAAGCCCGACGTCGATGCGCAGGTGGTGATCGTGCCGCCCTTGCGGGTGACATAGACGCTGGCGCCGAATGTCTCGCGTCCAGGGTGCTCGAAGACGATGTCGACATCCTCGCCCCCGGTGAGCTCCCGGATACGCCGGCCCAGGCGCTGCCATTCCTTGGGATCCTGCGTGTGCTCGTCCTTCCAGAAGCGGTAGTCCTCCTCGCGGCGGTTGATGATGAGTTCCGCACCCATGGCACGGCACAGATCCGCCTTCTCCTCGCTCGATACGACGCACACGGGGATCGCGCCGCCATTGACGGCATATTGCGTGGCGTAGGAGCCCAGGCCGCCGGACGCACCCCAGATCAGGACGATGTCGCCCTGCTTCATGCCGCCGCCGTTGCGCGAGACGAGCTGACGGTAGGCGGTCGAATTGACCAGCCCCGGTGCCGCGGCTTCCTCCCAGGTGAGGTGCGCCGGCTTGGGGAGCAACTGGTTGGACTTGACCAGGGCGATTTCCGCTAGGCCACCGAAGTTGGTTTCGAATCCCCAGATTCGCTGCTCGGGATCGAGCATCGTGTCGTTGTGACCGAGCGGGCTCTCCAGCTCGACCGACAGGCAATGCGCGACGACCTCGTCTCCGGGCTTCCAGGCATTGACCCCGGTGCCCACGCGCAGCACCACGCCGGCGGCGTCGGATCCGATCACGTGATAGGGCAGGTCATGCCGCTTGCCCAGTTCGTTGGTGCGACCCAGTCGCTCCATGAAGCCGAAGGTCGACACCGGCTCGAAGATCGACGACCACACGGTGTTGTAGTTCATCGAACTCGCCATGACCGCGATGAGCGCCTCACCCGGGCCGGGCTCGGGCAGCGGGACGTTGTCGATGTGGAGTGACTGCCGGGGGTCCTTGTCCCACGTGTCGAGACCCTCGAACATCCCGGCCTCGTCCTTATGGACGGTAACGCCGCGGTAGGTCTCGGGGAGGGGGAGGCCGCCGATGTCGGCACCGGCGCCCGCCAGGATGGCGTCGCGGATCTGGTCCATGGTGCTCCCCTCGGGTCGCGCCTGTGACAGCGCTTAACGATCGTTCATGCTAGTGGCCTGCGCCCCCACCTGTCGCGGGCTCGACCAGCTCGATGAGCACCCCGCCGCAGTCCTTGGGGTGGGCGAAGTTGACGCGCGAACCCGCCGTGCCGGACTTCGGGGCGTCGTAGAGCATGCGCACGCCGGCAGCGCGAAGGCGATCCGCAGCCACCTCGATGTCATCGACGGCGTAGGCGATCTGCTGGATGCCAGGGCCCTGGCGCTCGAGGAACTTGCCGATGGGCGAGTCCGGGCGCAGGGGAGCGAGGAGTTGGATGTGCGCATCGCCGACGGCGAGCATCGCCTCGCGGACACCCTGCTCCTCATTGACCTCCTCGTGGACGACCTCGACCCCGAAGGCCTCGGCGTAGAAGCGGATGGCGGCATCGAGGTCCGGGACGGCGATGCCGACGTGGTCGATGCGGGTGATCACCGGGTCGGTCGACATGGCTCCTCCTGGGGGTGCTGGGCCCGAGGCCCTCGCTAGGGTGAGCCCCATCGTCGCAAGCGCCCCCGAGGGGCGCGCTCGGAGGTGTCATGTCCGTCATCGTCGCGGGAGCCCGTACCCCTATGGGTCGCCTTCTCGGAGCCTTCAAGGGCCTCTCGGCCGCGGACCTGGGCGGCGTCGCCATCAAGGCCGCCCTCGAGCGCTCGGGGGTCAGCCCCGATCAGGTCGACTACGTGATCATGGGCCAGGTCCTCCAGGCCGGGACGGGGCAGATCACCGCGCGCCAGGCCGCCGTCAAGGCGGGAATCGGCATGGACGTCCCCGCCCTCACTATCAACAAGGTGTGCCTGTCGGGTCTCGACGCGATCGCACTTGCAGATCAGCTCATCCGCGCGGGCGAGTTCGACGTCGTGGTCGCGGGCGGCATGGAATCGATGACCAATGCCCCGCACCTGCTCATGGGCTCGCGCGAGGGGGTGAAGTTCGGCGACTGGTCCGTGGTCGACTCCATGGCCTTCGACGGACTGACCTGCGCCTTCGATCAGTGCGCCATGGGCGAGGCGACCGAAGGCTTCAACTCCCGCTACGGACTGACGCGCGAGGATCAGGATGCCTTCGCCGCTCGATCCCACCAGCTCGCCGCCGCCGCGCAGGATGCGGGCCGCTTCGATGATGAGATCGCCGCGGTGGAGATCCTGCAGCGCAAGGGCGATCCTGTCGTCATTGCGCGTGACGAGGGGATCCGCGCCGAGACGACGGTGGAGTCCCTGTCCGGTCTTCGGCCCGCATTCGCCAAAGACGGCACCATCACGGCGGGCTCGGCCTCCCAGATCTCCGATGGCGCGGCGGCCGTTGTCGTGATGAGCCGCGCCAAAGCGGAGGAGCTCGGACTCGCCTGGATCGCCGAAATCGGTGCGCACGGTGTCGTCGCCGGTCCCGATACCTCGCTCCACGAGCAGCCAGCGCGGGCGATTCTGCGTGCGTGCGAGAAGCAGGGCATCAGCGTGAGCGATCTCGATCTCATCGAGATCAACGAGGCCTTCGCTGCCGTCGGCA
>JBIIDD010000186.1:0-3783 GCA_044238565.1 Candidatus Nanopelagicales bacterium | reverse complement strand
TCGGCGAAGGCAGCCATGCGCGTGCCTGCACCCAAGGGGGTGAACACCGGCTCGGTCATGGCGCCATCCTGTCACCGGGCCGGTCGGGGGAAGTCGGCGTACCGTGGTGCGCCTCAGCCCGACAGAGGCGGCTCTGCCGACTCGCCGGGCTACACCAGGAGGTGAGCCGTGGCGGTCGAGCAGCGGCCCATGAGTGCGCAGGACGCACTGTGGCTCACCATGGACAGGCCCAACAACCTCATGGTCATCGACGGCGTGATGCTCTTCGACGCCGAGCCTGACTGGGACGCCCTGCTCGCTGCGACGACCGAGCGCGTCATCGACCGATTCCCCGTCTTCCGCTCACGGGCACTGCTCGGCGAGGGCGGCTGGGTCTGGCAGGTCGATTCGGAGTTCCATCTCGATCGGCATGTGCGCCGCGTGCGACTGCCCGAGCCTGCCGGCATGGTCGAACTCGAGCGCTATGTCTCCGAGCAGCGCGCGCGGCCACTCGATCGCGACCGTCCGCTGTGGGACATCGCCCTGGTCGAGCAGGTCACGCTCGACACTGGCGGCTCAGGGTCGGCGCTCGTGTGCCGCTTCCACCACGCGATGGCCGACGGTGTGCGGCTCACCCAGGTGATGCTGAGCCTGTGCGACACCACCGACCCGCACGTCGCCGCCAAGGTGGCGCGAGGCACCGCCGACATCACTCCCGGCTCTATCGCCACCGGTGTCGTCGGCGCCGTGCGCGAGGCCTTCGCCGACGCCGCCCGCGCCTTCGTGCGCGGCGCTGCCCATCTCGCGCAGGACACCCGGCAGGCAATCGAGACCGGTGCCGAGATCTGGGGTGACGTCCTGCGCAGTCCCGGGCGGCTCGTCGACGCCTTCGAAGCCATGGGCCTCGACAACCGGGTGGCCAACACCACCGCATCGGTGGCCAAGCTCGCGCTGCGCGGCACCACCGTCCGCACCGTGTGGAGTGGCACCCCGGGCCTGCACAAGACCGTCGCCTGGTCTCCCGGGATCCCCCTCGACGAGGTGAAGGCAGTGGGTCGCCTGCACGACGCGAGCGTCAACGACGTCCTCCTCACCGCGGTCGCGGGAGGGTTGCGGCGCTACCTGCACGCGCGCGGAGTGGAGGACGTGGGCGAGATCGAGTGGATGGTGCCGGTCAACCTCGTGCCCATCGCCGAAAACCTGCCCGAGGATCTCGGCAACTTCTTCGCGCTCGTCATGGCCGTCCTCCCCCTCGACCCCGCTGACCCCGTGGAGCGACTGCATCGCACGCGCGCACGCATGGACCGCATCAAGCGCTCCGAGGAGCCGATCATCACCTTCGGCGTACAGCGCGGTATCTCCGCCGCACCACGACCGGTGAGCACGGCCCTTACCGACTTCTTCGCCAACAAGGCCGTCGGCGTGCTGACCAATGTCCCCGGACCACGCGCACCACTCACCTTCGCAGGGGTGGGAGTGCACCAGGTCATCGGCTTCGCGCCGTCTTCGGGAGACCAGCCCATGACGTGCACGGTCTTCTCCTACGCCGGCACCGTCACGGTGGGCTTCGCCACCGATGCCGCCCTCGTGTCGGAACCCCGCGAACTCGTCGAAGGGACCCTCGCGGAGCTACGCGCACTGGTAGGAAGGTCGACGTGATGAGGGCAGCAGCATGAACGAGGACACCTACACCTCAGCGATGCTCGTCGTCGCCCAGATCTTCGAGGTCATCGCGGCGGCCGTGCTCATGATCGGTCTCTTCTTCGCCGCCTTCGTGTCACTGCGACTGTGGGCGCGCAGCCGGAGCGGCTCCAAGGCCTACAAGCTCATGAGGCAGACCTTCGGCGGAGTGCTGCTGCTCAGCCTCGAGATCCTCGTCGCCGGCGACCTCATCCGCACGGTCGCCGTCGCGCCCACCCTCGACAACGTCATCGTCCTCGGCCTCATCGTGCTCATCCGAACCTTCCTCTCCTTCTCCCTGGAGATCGAGATCGACGGAGTGCCTCCGTGGCGCAGGGCTTTGGTGAGCGGCGCCACTGTCATCTCGCAGGCGCAGAAGTCCGCACGCGACGTCCCCGACGCGCAGTAGTCCGGTCGTGCCGATGACGGGTCCACCCCAGGGCGAGTCGACCCCCGAGACGGCAGATCTCGACGGCCGGTTCTTCCCTGAGGTCGCGGCGCTCGTGCTGCTGCTCAGCGCGACGAGCGGCATCGTCGATGCCGTCGCCTACCAGCGATTCGGCGTCTTCGTCGCCAACCAGACGGGCAATCTCGTCGTCGTCGCCGTCGATTTCATCGATGGGCAGTCGGCCCTGTCCGCCGGTCTCTCGCTCGTCGCACTCGTGTCCTTCGTCATCGGGGTCTTCGCCGCCATGTGGCTTCGCGTCGCCCTGCTGCGCCATGGCTCGCACGCGCGAGCACGCGTGGTGCTCCTGAGTCTCGAAGTCGCCCTCATCGCGATCGTGGCCGTCAGCATCATGTTTGCGGGAGAGACCGCGACGGGATACCTCGCCATCGCGCTCTTGTCGATCAGTCAGGCGGTCCAGGCCATCGTCATCCTGCGGATCGTGGGCATTGCGGTCCAGACCGTGGTCATCAATACCGCACTCGTCCAGTCCGCGACGTGGTGGTTCGGCGGTCGACGGAGGGCATCCGTCGTGGCCTTCTCCACGCCGGTGGGATACCTCGTGGGAGCGACCATCGGCGCCTACCTCACGCGATGGCCTCCGCCCACGGCGTTGACGAGCGCGCTCCTCACAGCGACCGCCAGCATGCTCGTCGCGCGACACATCCAGTCCCGCGGCGCCCAGATCGAGTAGGGCTACGCCACGTCGAGGCGCGCTGCGCGACGACGCGCATTGCGCTGCGACGGGGACTGCCGACCCAGGATCGCGCCCATCGCTCCTAGCAGAGCGCCCACCGCCGGACGGGCCACCGTGAGCGGCACCGTCGGCAGGCCGAGCAGACGCCGCTGGTCGGGCGGAAGGGTGGCGACAGCCCCTGCGAAGAGCACGCCGTACGGCGGTCGGGCAGGAAGCGGCAGCGGCGCCTGACGGATGAAGCGCACCGTGCGCTCACTCGCCTCGGATCGGCGCATGGCGGGCACAAAGCCGGCCATCTGCTCGTCGAGTTCGGCCACGGAGCGCGGCGGATCGTCGACACCGACGAGCTCACCCGCCTTCGCCCACTCGCGGACATAGGCGTCCTCGCCACCCGGGATGGGCTGACCCCACACGCGGTGCGTGGCGAGGAAGGAGTCGGTGAAGGCGACGTGCACCCAGCGCAGCAGATCCGGGTCGCTCGCGGAGTAGGGCCGCTCCGCGCCGTCCGCGTCGTACACCCCGCGCACACGACGGTGCAGTCCGCGCACGCGGGCGCACTCGCGGTCGGCCTGCGCGGTGTCGCCGAAGGTCACCACGGTGAGCCACTGCGTCGTGCCGGCCAGGCGACCGAGCGCATCCTCCTCGTATCGCGAGTGCTCCTGCACGCCCGCGAGTGCCGCCGGGTGCAGGGCCTGCACGAGGAGGGCACGGATGCCACCGACGAGAGTGGGCAGCGAGCCGTGGACAGCCCAGGCTGCGGAGCCGGGGCCGAAGTAGCCCGTGTCGGTGCCGTGCTCGAGTTGGCGCACCCACTCGGGCTGTCCGTCCGGATCACCCGAGACCAGCCGCCGGAACCCGCCCGCGATGAGTTCGGCGGCGGAGTCAAGGGGGTTCACCCCTTCAGCCTGCCGTGATACGCCGTGCGACGCATCCCCGGGTGCCGCTCAGGACCCCGCACGCTGCAGCGCGACGAGCGCGGCCT
>JBIIDD010000185.1:0-3784 GCA_044238565.1 Candidatus Nanopelagicales bacterium | reverse complement strand
CGCAGCTGCTCGAACTGACCGGGCCGCGAGCGGCGCACGTCGCACCGACCACCGAAGCAGCCCAGGCTGCGCGACCGCGCGCGTCCAAGCCCCATGGTGGTGGGTCGACGCACGGCCGTCGACGTCGGTCATCAGGATCCGCGCGGAAGGCAACCGCGGCGGACTTCTCGGCCAGCAGGGCTCGCGGTCGACGCTGACCGAAGTCAGCCACCAAAGTCGAGGAGCAAGTCACCGCGCGGACCACTCCTTGACCGCACGAATGACTGAGAGGCATATCAATCCGCGCCCACCGCACCTACCGTGTCGACATGAGAAGCCCCGCGATCGTGACCGCAACCGTCGCCGCGCTCACGCTGACGGCATGCACCGTCAGCGTCGGCACCCCCTCACTCTCAGCGACCGAGGTGGAGCAGAAGGCCACCGCGGCACTCGCTGAGGGCCAGGGCGTGCCGCTTGACGAGATGCCGCCCCTCGAATGCCCGTCTGATCTACCCGCGGAGGTCGGCGCCTCCATCGTCTGCGTCATCGGTGACGCTGCGGTGGGCAATACCTACGACGTCACCATCACGGTCGAGACCGTCGAGGGAGATGACGTCAGCTTCGACATTCAGGTCGCCGACGAGCCCAATTGAGTTGACGAGCCCGTCCCGGGCTAGTGCGCTGCAGCGACAGGAGATGGCGTCATCCGGTCAGCCCAGCGCGGGATCGCTCGCGCGACCACCGCCCCGACCAGGGCCGCGGGCACCAGGGTCCAGGTGCCCATGACGAAGCCGATGACGATGCCCAGCACGATGGCGATCGGCCACTTCATCGGAGCCGTCGCGATCACGGCAGCGACCACTCCCACCACCATGGCGGCCTGGATCGAGGGCCCGCTCGGCAGAGCGAGTGCCGCCAGCAGCCCCGCCGTCGCCCCGACGAACATCGCCGGGAAGAAGGGGCCACCGCGGAATCCCGCGCCGAGCGAGACGGCGTAGGCCAAGGCCTTGAAGGCGAGGACGAGCGCCACGGTCGACACACTCGTGAGGGTCGGGAGGTCGGTGATCATCTCCTCGCCCGAGGTCACGACGAAGAGGACGGACTCGCCGGTGAAGTACTGCACGGCGAGCGCTGAGCCGGCAACGACGAGCGAGGCGCCGACGAGGACACCCAGGTGCGGGCCTGAGCCGGCCACCCGAGCGAGCAGCGCGGCCACGACGCGTGCGAGGGCGACCGCCACCGTCGCGATGATCGCGACAACGATCGCCCACGCCAGCTGTTCTACCTCCACAGCATCCGGTGCACCGTCGAGTGAGAGCGAGCCGGCGAGCACAGGACCGATGAAGAGTGCGAGGATCGCACCCAGCGCGCCCACGCCCACGATCTTCTTCGCGGCTTCGGGGTCGGTGAAGCGCATGCGCTTTGCGATGACGGTGCCGACCACCGATCCTGTGGCGACGAGAGCGACCTCGGGCCCGAGCACGACTCCTCCGAAGAGCGAAGCGAGGATCGCGAGGATCACGCCGACGTACTCCCGCGGTGTCAATGGGCTGATGGCGATGCCGCCGAGGGGCGCGTGGCCCGCGTCGCCCACACGCGTGCGGATGACGTAGACGAGGACGGCCGCAAGGACCAGCACCCCGATGACGTACCACGCCGGCGTCGTGCCCCATGCCTCCGGGATGGTCTCCCACACGAGTGCGATGCCGGCATTGACGATGAGGAGGGCGGCGTAACCGAGGATGAGACCCACGATCCCGGCGATCGCCATCGCCGGGAGGGGTCGACGCTCATGCGCGACAGGGGTGTCCGGCGCAGTCATGCCCCTACCCAATCATCACCGCCCCGGTGGTGTCCGCAGCCGCCCCGCTCATCGGGCAGGCTAGTGCCGTGCGCATCGTGGTCATCGGGGCTGGCTTCGCGGGGCTCGCCTGCGCCGATCGCCTCGTCACACTCGGCCATGAGGTCACGGTGCTCGAGGCACGGGATCGCGTAGGCGGCCGAGTCTGGTCACAGGAGCTGCTCCCCGGCCACCCGGGGACCGTCATCGAGCGGGGCGCGGAATTCGTGCTGAGTGGCTACGACGTCCTGCGGGAGATGGCGGAGCGCTTCGACCTCGGCCTCGCACCGTCGGGCATGTCCTACTACGTCCGCGAGCCACGCCACACCTCGTCACCCGTCACCGCGGACGAGGTCGCGGCAGTCGCGCGCGCGATGCGACCCGCAGCGGAGGCAACGGATCCGAGCGTGTCCCTGCGGGCGTTCCTCGATCAGCACCTGCCCGGGTCTGCGGCGGCCGAGGCGCTGGCCGCACGCGCCGCCATCAGCTGGGCGGCGTCCGAGGATCTGCTCTCGTGTCACATCCTGCTGGACGCGGTCGCATCGGTCCAGCCCCTGCCCACCGCTCGGGTCGCCGGGGGCAACCAGGGGATCGCGCTGTCGCTGGCTGCTCACCTCGGCGATCGTGTCCGGCTGCGCGCACCGGCATCAGCGGTGCGCACCACACCCGAGGGCGTGCGGGTCGACGTACAGGGTGCGAGCATCGATGCCGACGCGGTGGTCATCGCGATCCCACTCCCCCTGCTCGAGGAATTCGACCTGCAGCCCGGCATGCCGGATGCCCAGCGCGAGGCCATGTCGCGCATGGTGCGCGGGCACGCGGCCAAGCTCCATGCACCGCTGAGTAGCCGTCCACCGGCGAGCGCGGTGCTCGATGTCGCTCGACGCTTCTGGTGCTGGACCGCCAGCGACGACAGTGGCGAGGTCCAGCCGGTGGTGCACTGCTTCTCCGGCTCCGCCGCAGCACTCGCGGGGCTGGACGTCACGCGAGGTGCGTCGACGTGGCTGGATGCCGTGGGAGCACTGCGGCCCGACCTCGACATCGAGTTCGACGGCGCACTCCCCAGCACGTGGGATGACGACCCCTGGGCGACGTTCGCCTACTCCGGCCTCGGCGCGGCGAGCCGACCCGATGACGCGGAAATCATCAGTGCACCCGTCGGGCGCGTGCACTTCGCGGGCGAGCACACGGCGGGTGAGTGGGCGGGGCTCATGGAAGGTGCTCTACGCAGCGGGCTCCGGGCAGCCGACGAGGTGCACGCGAGCAGCTAGACCACCAGCGTCATCAGGTGATCGTGGCGCGCGACAAGGGTGTCGTAGTCGGCCACCGCGGTGGGAGCTCCGGGGATCACCTGCCGCACCTCCGCATGGATCTGCCCATGCGGCTTGCCCGTGCGCGCAGCGAGCACGCTCACCATGCGATGGATGTCCTTGCGCACCTCCTGGGTGTCACGCCATGTGGACGGCGTGAAGTCCACCTCGTCGGTCATGGCTGCGACGTGACGACGCAGTTTGGCGTCGCGTGCAGCAAGCACCGTCGCCATGTCCTCCGGGCTGAGCAGCCCCGGCAGCCCGAGATAGTCGGCTGCATCCTCATCCAGGTCGAGAGAGTCAGCGGTGATGGCCCGTCCCGCCGTGAGCACGTGGGCGAACTGCGCGTCAGCGTCCAGGGCCGTGAAGCCCTCACCCGCCACCCGCTCCACGTCGGGATCGAGGTCGTGGTCGTCGCGGGCGGTCACCCGCACGACCGCATTGCGCGCCGACTCCATCTCGGCAGCAAGCGCGAGGAGGGGGCGCACCGCAGGGAGATAGACCGATGCCGTCTCCTGGGCTCCGCGGGCACGGACGACCCGGCCCACCGCCTGGGCGAAGAAGAGCGGCGTGCGCGCCGAGCAGAGGTAGCCCAGGGTCGTCGCGCGAGGGATGTCGACGCCCTCACTGATCATGCGCACGCAGACCACGAGTC
>JBIIDD010000184.1:0-3785 GCA_044238565.1 Candidatus Nanopelagicales bacterium | reverse complement strand
GCGAGGACTGCGGCAATGGAGCGCGCTCCGATGCGGCGCTTGGCGGGCGTGGACGTGGTGGCGGTATCGGTCACGAGTGCAGCCTAGCCTTCGGCGCACCGCCGCTCGCGGGCTTTGGCCCCGATACCGTGATACCACGCGGCATTGGCAGCGATCAGCAGCGCTACGGCGAGCGCAGCGAGGGGCGCGATGCCCGACTCGGGGCTGGTGAAGGCGACACCCACGATGCCCATGACGAGCGCGACATTGACGGCCACGTCGAAGAGCGAGAAGACCCGGCCGAGATAGTCATCATCGATCTCGCGCTGGATGAGGGTGTCGCTCGCCACCTTGGCTGCCTGGTTGGCGAAGCCGAGCGAGATCGCCGCACCAAGCAACGGCCACAGCGCGGGGAGGAACATCCCCGCGAGTACGCCGATCGCGATGAGGGGGGCCGCCTGTCCGACCGCGATCACCGTCCAGGGCACATAGCCCATGCGACGCACGCGACCAGGAGTGAGGATGGCGCCGAGGAGCGCTCCGAAGGCAGCAGCTCCTGTCACCAGCGCGAACTGGCCGAGGGCGGCATCGGGGTCACTCGACGCGTTGAATGTATTGCGGATGAGGAGCAGTCCGATCACGGTGAGCGCACCGAAGGCGATGCGCTGCACGATCACGACGATCACTGCGCGCCCGGCGACGGGATGCCTCACGAGCTGGCGGAATCCGTCGGCCAGGCCCTGCAGCACGCCGACCAGGGAGTTGCGCACGGTGTCCTCGTCGGGACCGAGACGGTCCTTGGGCAGTGTTGCGGCGATGACGGAGGCAACGACGTACGACGCAATCGCGCACGCGAGGACCACGACGCTTCCGGTGTCCCCGCCCCCCGCGACTGCTCGGATGCCGACACCGACCAGCCCGCCGATAGCCGCGGCGATCGTGCCGGCTGTGGGCGTGAGGGCATTGGCGGTGACAAGGAGCGGGCCGTCGACCACGTGCGGAAGCGAGGCAGCGACGCCCGCGAGCACGAATCGGGCGACGCCGAGCACGAGCAGCACGCTGACGGCGAGATCGAGGCCGTCATGGCGGGACCACACGAGCGCCGCAACAGCGATGACGAGTGCGCCTCGCAGGAGGTTGGCGTAGACGAGCACCTGACGGCGGCGCCACTCGTCGAGGAACACCCCGGCGAAGGGGCCCACGAGCGAATAGGGGAGGAAGAGCACTGCGAAGGCACCCGCGACGGATGCGGCTGTGGGCTGTCGCTCGGGAGAGAAGAGCACGAATGTCGCGAGGGCCGCCTGGAGCAGTCCGTCGCCGAACTGCCCGGCGAGCCGGACACCGAAGAGGCGGCGGAAGTCGCCGACAACGAGGACGGCGCGCAGGTTCCCTAGAGCCGCCACCTGATCAGGCTATACACCCGGCGAACTACGCCTCGTTGAATTCATCCGGGTTGGGGCCCGTGCGCCGACCGGATTCGAGGGTGGCGATGGCAGCCATGTCGGCATCGTCGAGCTGGAAGTCAAAGACGTCGATGTTCTGCTCGATGCGCTCCGGCGTCACCGACTTGGGCAGCACGATGTTGCCGAGCTGGATGCTCCAGCGCACCATCACCTGGGCGGGCGACTTGCCGTGCTTGGTGGCCACCTCCGCGATGACGGGGTCGTCGATGAGCCGACCCGATCCGAGCGGGCTCCAGGCCTCGGTCTTGATCCCCAGGCGCGCGTCGATGTCGCGCAGTTGAGTCTGCGGCAGCCACGGGTGGAGCTCGATCTGATTGATGGCCGGGATGACACCGGTCTCATCGATGATCTTGCGCAGGTGTGCATCGTGGAAGTTGGAGACGCCAATCGAGCGGGCGCGGCCCTCCTCGCGCAGGCGGATGAGCGCTCGCCAGGAGTCCAGGTAGACATCGCGCGCCGGCGTAGGCCAGTGGATGAGGTAGAGGTCGACCTCGTCGATGCCGAGCAGGCCCGTGCTCTTGTCGAAGGCGCGCAGGGTCTGGTCGTAGCCATGGTCGGTGTTCCACACCTTCGTGGTCACGAAGACATCGTCGCGGTCCAGTCCGCTGCGCCGCAGTGCCTCACCTACGCCGCGCTCATTGTGGTAGAGGTACGCCGTATCGATATGCCGGTAGCCGACCTCGAGTGCCTTCACGGTCGCATCGACGACGACGTCGTCCGGCACCTGCCAGACACCGAAGCCGATGACGGGGATGGAACGGCCGTCGTTCATCTCGACGAGCGGGGCGAAGACCATGGTGACTCCCTGGGGTGGCCTGCGGTGATGTGACGCTCAGTCTCCCAGGAGTCGCCGCAGCCGACGACCCGACCTACAGTCATCGGGTGTCCATGGCCGATCGCCCGCTCACCCAGCCGCATCCCTCGCGGCTGCCTGAGTCGCATCCGGCCTATGCCGAGATCCTCGCTGCGCATGAGGCGGCGATGGCAGCGGGCGAGGCGGGCTATCTCGATCCCGTGAGCGGCTACTACGTCATGACGGCCGACACCCACGCTCGGCGAGGCTTCTGCTGCGAGAACGGCTGCCGTCACTGCCCCTACCTGGCGTGACTCTCGCCCGGGCCCACAGGCATCCCGAGCATCACCGGCCACTCTCGCCTAGGGTGCTGGCATGGCTGAGCCCCGTTCGACGCAGGCGCGTGGATCGCGTGTGCTCGGCGAGCGCGGCAAGCCCAAGCCCGAGCGAGCAGAGCCCGAGCACGTCGCTGATCCCACGGCTCCGCGACGCGTCGTCAACTACGCGCTGCAGCGTCGATCCGTGCTCCGCGGTCTTTACGGCGGGCAGGCCTTCAACGGCTTCGATATCTGCGACGCCGACCCCTATCTCCTGCGCGCGGCGCGCTTCCACGGCACGTCGACCGAGGTCCCCTGTCCTGTGTGCCGCGTGACCGAAGGCCGCGAGAAGCTCACGCACGTCACCTATGTCTATGGCGAGCAGCTCGGTCACATCGCCGGGTCGGCGATCGACCCCGCACGTCTGCCCGGGATGGCTCGCGAGTACGGCGAGTTCCGTGTCTACGTCGTCGAGGTGTGCACGACCTGCCACTGGAATCACCTCGTCACGAGCTGCGTGCTCGGCGATGGCAAGCCGCGCAAGGCTCCGGCCAAGCCCCGCGACCTGCTCGACTAGGACCTACTCGACGTTCTCCGGTCGACATGCGCCACCGGGTGACATCTTTCGACCGCAGAACGGCATCTAGGCCGAGGCGGTCAGCCTCTCCTCCTCGTCGTCCTCCTCGCGCCGCCGATCCGCCGGCAGGCCGAACGACGCGATGAGGCCGATCACCATGGCCCCGCCGGCGAAGGCCGCCATGATCTGCACCGCTTGCGTATAGGACTGCTTGGCCTCGGTGGCGACATCGGCCATGCCGGGTTGCTGCTCGAGCGGGATGATCGCCTCGCCCGAACTGTCCACGACCTCGTCGACGATCTGCGTGCGCTGATCCTCCGAGAGTTGCGGCTGATTCGCCGCCAGGTCATTGGTCAGTGCGAGTCCGAGCGAGACGAAGAGCACCGTTCCGAGCATGGCGGAGCCGAGGGTGGAGCCGACCTGGCGCAGCGTGGACGTCACCGATGACGCTCCACCCGAACGCTGCGGGGGCACGTCGGTGAGGATCACGTTGGTGAGCTGGGCACTGTCGAATCCGACGCCGATGCCATAGATGAAGAGCGGGATGGCCAGCCACCATGCCGAGCGATCGACGCTGATGGTGAGCATGACCCCGACGATGCCGATGATCTCCAGCACCATGCCGAGGCGAACGACGCGCGTCGAGCCCAGCGCGG
>JBIIDD010000183.1:0-3797 GCA_044238565.1 Candidatus Nanopelagicales bacterium | reverse complement strand
GCAGACGAACGGGGGGGCCCGATGATCAGCCCGTCAAGTGTACGCGCGGGGCTTCCTAGGACCTAATCGGGGTCCGATCCCTCGTGATATCCGAATGTCGGACATCTTCGAGGCAGACCCTAGAGGCGTACGTCGTCGAGGGCCGTGAGCACCCACGGGCCGTCCTCGGTGACGGCCACGGTGTGCTCCCAGTGGCTCGCGTGGGAGCCGTCGCTGGCGACCACGGTCCAGTCGTCATCCAGCACGTGGACCCCCGGGTCGCCCAGGACGACCATGGGCTCTACGGCGAGCGCCATTCCCGGGACGAGTCGCGGGCCCTTGCCGGGGCGCCCGTAGTTGGGCACCGCCGGCTCCATGTGCATGCTCGAGCCGATGCCGTGGCCGACGTACTCCTCGATGATCCCGTACTGATCCCCTGCGGCCCGCACGACGGATTCCACGGCATGCCCGATGTCGGAGAGCCGGTTGCCGGGTCGTGCCGCCCGGAGCCCTGCCCAGAGGGACTCCTCCGTCACGCGCGAGAGCTCGCGCAAGTCATCCACGACATCGCCCACGAGGACGGTGAGCGCGGCATCGCCATGCCAGCCATCGACGATGGCGCCGCAGTCGATGGAGACGACATCGCCCGCCACGATGCGTCGGTCGCCCGGGATGCCATGGACGACCTCCTCATTGACCGAGACGCAGATGTGCGCGGGGAAGCCGTGGTAGCCGAGGAATGAGGGAGTCGCGCCTTCGTCACGGATGGACTGCGCAGCACACTCGTCGAGCTCGGCGGTGGAGACGCCCGGGGCCGTGATCTCGGCGACCCGCTGGAGCGTGCGTGCGACCACCAGGCCGGCAGCACGCATGACCTGGATCTGGTCCGCCGACTTGATCTCGATGCGGTCGCGTGTGCGGAACATGGTCAGTCGCGGAGGGCGGAGAGGATCCGCTCGCTGACCTCGACGACATCGCCCGCGCCGTCGACGTCGAGGAGGATGCCGCGCTCACGATAGACGGCCACCAGGGGCGCGGTCTGGTCGAAGTAGACCTCGAGCCGACGGCGGATCACATCTGCCGTGTCGTCAGCACGCCCCTGCTCCTGGGCCCGCTTGAGCAGTCGCCCCACGACCTCCTCGGTGTCGACGGTCAACTCGACGACACGGTCGAGGCGGTGCCCGTCGGACACGAGCATCATGTCGAGCTCGTTGACCTGCTCGAGCGTGCGGGGGTAGCCATCGAGCAGGAAGCCCGGCTGGCAGTCGTCATGGGAGATGCGATCGCGAACCATGGCGTTGGTGATGGAGTCGGGGACGTACTCCCCCGCGTCCATGTAGCGCTGCGCCTCCTCGCCCAGAGGGGTGCCGGCGCCGACATTGGCGCGGAAGATGTCGCCCGTGCTGATATGGGGGACACCCAGCGCAGAGGCGATGACGACCGCCTGGGTGCCCTTGCCGGCCCCGGGTGGTCCCATGATGAGCAGCCTCATCAGCGGAGGAAGCCCTCGTAATTACGCTGCTGCAGCTGGGAATCGATCTGCTTGACGGTGTCGAGGCCGACGCCGACCACGATGAGCAGGCTGATGCCGCCGAAGACGAACTGGTCTCCGATGCCGATGAGATTGAATGCGAACACCGGCATGACCGCGATGAGACCGAGGTAGATGGAGCCCGGGAACGTCAGTCGGTTGAGGACATACGAGAGGTACTCGGCTGTGGGCTTGCCCGCGCGAATACCCGGGATGAAGCCGCCGTACTTCTTCATGTTGTCGGCCACGTCCACGGGATTGAACGTGATCGAGACGTAGAAGTACGTGAAGAAGATGGTGAGGACGAAGAACACCAGGAGGTACCACGTCGTCGTACCCGTCGAGAAGTTCGTCGCAATCCACTGCGCCCATTCGGCCTGGCTGCCTGTCAGCTGCACGAGCAGCGTGGGCAGGAAGAGCAGGGACGAAGCGAAGATGACGGGGATCACGCCCGCCATGTTGACCTTCAACGGGATGTAGGTGGATGTCCCGCCGTACATCCGGCGACCCACCATGCGCTTGGCGTACTGGACCGGGATGCGGCGCTGACCCTGCTCCACGAAGACGACGAGGGTGAGGACCACCAGCGAGACGAGCAGCGTGAGCGCGAAGGAGAAGGTGCCGCGGCTCACGAAGACGTTGATGAACTGCGCCGGGATGGTCGCGATGATCGAGGTGAAGATCAGCAGCGACATGCCGTTGCCCACACCGCGCTCGGTGATGAGCTCGCCGAGCCACATGATCACCGCGGTGCCCGCCGTCATGACGATGACCATGACGATGATGAGGAGGGGGCTCTGATTGGGAATGAGTTGCTCGTTGCAGCCGCTGAAGAGCTGACCGGGCGTGCGAGCGAGCGACAGGATCGCCGTCGACTGCAGGATCGCCAGGCCGATGGTGAGGTATCGGGTGTACTGCGTGATCTTCGCCTGGCCGGACTGGCCCTCCTTCTTGAGGGCTTCAAGCCGGGGGATGACGACGGTGAGCAACTGAAGGATGATGCTCGCCGTGATGTAGGGCATGATGCCCAGCGCGAAGACCGAGAGCTGCAGGAGCGCGCCGCCGCTGAAGAGGTTGATGACCGCGTAGACAGAGTTGTCGGAGGTCTGGTCGATGCACCGCTGGATGGCGGAGTAGTCCACACCGGGCGTCGGCACGACCGAGCCCAGGCGGAAGACCGCCAGCATGGCCAGCGTGAAGAGCAGCTTCTTGCGCAGGTCCGGGGTGCGGAACGCCGCGACGAAGGCGCTGAGGTGCACGCTTACCTCCTGGGCGATGCCTGCGCACCGCCGTGTGTCGTGGACTGTAGATCGGTCGTCCGGGCCCGATGCAGCCTAACCTAGGCTCCCCCGAGCACCGGGCCGGCGATCCTGGGGGGATCCTTGGGGGATCCCGAGGTGGATCGTCAGACCTTCTCGATGCTCCCGCCGGCTGCGGAGATCTTCTCCTGGGCCGCGGCGGAAAAGGCCTGCACCTTGACCTGGACGGCCACCGAGATGTCGCCTTGGCCGAGGACCTTGACCGGCTGGCCCTTGCGGACCGCCCCGGCCGCCACCAGATCCGCGACCGTCACGGCTCCGCCCTGGGGGAAGAGCTTGCCCAGGGCAGCGACGTTGACGACCTGGTAGGTCACGGTGTTGGGGTTGGTGAAGCCCTTGAGCTTGGGCAGGCGCATGTGCAGCGGCATCTGGCCGCCCTCGAAGCGCGCGGGGACCTGGTTGCGGGCCCGCGTGCCCTTGGTGCCACGACCGGCGGTCTTGCCCTTGGAGGCCTCGCCACGGCCCTTGCGGGTCTTCGGCGTCTTGGCACCCGGAGCGGGGCGCAGGTGATGAACCTTCAGAGCCATGTCACTCGACCTCCTCGACTGAGACGAGATGGGAGACCGTGGCGATCATGCCTCGGATCTCGGGGCGATCCTCCTTGACGACGGTGTCGCCGATGCGCTTGAGACCCAGGGAGCGCAGCGTCTCGCGCTGGCTATGGGTCCCGCCGATCGGCGACTTCCGCTGCGTCACCTGCAGGCGCACGCTCATGACGCACCTGCTGCGCGCGCACGCAGGAGGGCCGCGGGGGCGACATCCTCCAGGGGGAGTCCACGGCGGGCCGCGACCTCCTCCGGACGCTCGAGATTGCGCAGTGCCTGCACCGTGGCGTGCACGATGTTGATGGCGTTGTCGGAGCCGAGTGACTTCGACAGGACATCGTGGATGCCCGCGCACTCGAGCACCGCGCGGACCGGGCCACCAGCGATGACGCCGGTGCCTGGAGCGGCAGGGCGCAGCAGGAC
>JBIIDD010000182.1:0-3800 GCA_044238565.1 Candidatus Nanopelagicales bacterium | reverse complement strand
TCGTAGCGCACCTCGGTCACCTTGCCATTGTCCGCTACCGGGACGCGCGGGCGACCGGTGGGCGGACGGGGAGCCCCGCGGCCGAGAGTGCGTCCTTGACCTCGGCGATGGTCACGTCGCCGAAGTGAAAGATGCTCGCTGCGAGCACGGCGTCGGCACCGGCCTCGACGGCGGGCACCGCATGCTCGGCGCGACCCGCCCCGCCGCTGGCGATGATCGGCACGTCCACGCACGCCCGGACCGCGCGGATCAGCTCGATATCGAAGCCGTCGCGTGTGCCGTCGGCGTCCATGGAGTTGAGCAGGATCTCCCCCACTCCCCGATCGACCGCCTCGCGCACCCAGGTGAGGGTGTCGCGCCCCGTGCCCTCGCGGCCTCCGTGGGTCGTCACCTCGAAGCCCGATGCGGTGCCCGCTGCGCGACGCGTGTCGACGGACAGCACGACGCACTGGGATCCGAACTGCCGGGCCGCATCGTCGATGAGATCCGGTCCCGTGACGGCCGCTGTGCTGAGGCTGACCTTGTCGGCGCCCGCGCGCAGGAGGCGGTCGAAGTCACCCACGGAGCGCACTCCCCCGCCGACGGTGAGCGGGATGAAGACCTGGTCGGCAGTACGCCGGACGATGTCGTAGGTGGTCTCGCGCTCACCCGACGACGCCGTGATGTCGAGGAAGACGAGTTCGTCAGCACCCTCCTCGTCGTAGCGGCGTGCAAGCTCGACGGGGTCACCCGCATCGCGGAGCCCGGTGAAGTTAACGCCCTTGACGACGCGTCCGGCGTCGACATCGAGGCACGGGATCACCCGCACGGCCAGGCTCACGGTTGCGGCGGACCCCAGGTCCACAGGTCGATGCGCGGCTCGATGGCGGCGACCAGCTCGGCGAAGCTGAAGGCACCGTCATAGAGCGCGCGACCGATGACGGCACCGACGATCCCCTGCGGGATCATCTCCACGAGCTTGTGGACGTCCTCGAGGGTCGCGATGCCGCCTGAGGCGATCACGGGGGTCGACGTGTGCTTGCAGATGCGATGCAACAGGTGGAAGTGCGGGCCGTGCATCGTGCCGTCGCGCTCGACGTCGGTGACGATGTAGTGGGCGCAGCCGGCGGCGTCGAGTCGATCGATCGCCTCGAAGACGTCACCGCCCTCCTGGGTCCAGCCGCGGGCGGCGAGAGTCGTGCCGCGCACATCGAGCGAGACCGCAATGCGGTCGCCATGCTCGGCGATGATGCCGGCGACCCAGTCGGGCTGCTCCATGGCCGCCGTGCCGATCACGACACGCTGTGCACCGGTCGCCAGCGCCGCCGCGAGGGACTCGTCATCGCGGATGCCCCCGGCCACCTCGACATGGCAGCGATCGCTCACGGCGCGCACGATGGCGGCGACCTGGTCGGCGTTGGTGCCGCGGCCGAAGGCGCGGTCGAGGTCGACGACGTGGAGCCAGTAGGCACCCTGGTCCACCCACTGCACCGCGGCGGCGACCGGGTCGCCGTACGACGTCTCGGTGCCTGCCTCTCCCTGGACGAGGCGGACAGCGGTGCCATTGGCGATATCGACGGCAGGGAGCAACTCGAATCGGGTGCCTGAGGACATGACCGTCAGCCTACGGGGTCGCCGGTGCGCCACTGACCGTGGAACGCCACTCGGCGGGAACCCACGTGCCCGCGGGCGGAGCCTAGACGCGGCCGAAGCTCAGCACCCAGACCACGGGCGCCGCGAGCAGCGCGAGCACGAGCACGACGAAGCGCGCCGTCCACGAAGGCAGGAAGGGCCACGTGAGGGCGCAGATCGCGACGATGCCGAGGGCGAAGGCGAGAAGTCGGCGGCGACGCTTGCGTGCCAGGAGCCCCGGGGTGCGCTTCGGCGCATCGGGCACCAGCGACGCCACGGCGCGCTTGCCCCTCTCGATGCGATCGCGTCGCGCACGTGTGCGCGCGCGCTTCTGGCGCTCAATCGTCTGCGCCGCCTCGCGCTCCGCCCGCTTGCGCGCACGCTCCTTGGCCACGGCTAGCCCAGAGTCCCGAGCCAGTTGCGCAGCACCTGGGCACCCGCATCGCCGGACTTCTCGGGGTGGAACTGCGTCGCCCAGAGGGGGCCGTTCTCCACGGCCGAAACGAAGGGCGTGCCGTAGTCGGTCCACGTGACCCGAGGTGCTGCCAGGTGCTCGGACACCGGCAGCGTCCAGTCGAGCACGCCATAGGAGTGGACGAAGTAGAAGTACTCATCGCGCACGCCGTCGAACATCACCGAATCCTCCGGCGGCGTGACGGTGTTCCATCCCATGTGCGGCAGGACATCGGCCTGCAGGCGCTCGACCGTGCCGGGCCACTCCCCCAGCCCAGGCGTCTCGACGCCGTGCTCCACGCCCGCGTCGAAGAGCACCTGCATTCCGACGCAGATGCCCAGCACGGGGCGCCCGCCGGCGAGGCGACGCCCAATGAGCTTGGGACCGTTGACGGAGGCGAGGCCGGCCATGCACGCCGCGAAGGCGCCCACGCCGGGGACGACCAGGCCATCGGCGGTCATCACGGCATCGGCGTCTGCCGTGACCTCGACCGCGGCGCCCGCATTCTCGAGGGCGCGCTGCGCGGAGCGGAGATTGCCGGAGCCGTAGTCGAGGACGACTACGCGCATGAGGTCGTGCCCCTCACGTCGCACTCCAGGCGTAGAGCGCGCCACCGATGAGTGCCATCGCCGCCAGGATGCCGAGGATGACGGCGGCATTGCGCTTGCCCTGCTTTGCGAAGGAGTAGACACCGCCCGCGAGGAAGGCGGCGAGGGCGAGCAGGAGTACGGCGGTCCAGCCCATCAGGACTCCACGGACTCTCTGCTCGACAGCGTGCCCTTCGTCGAGGGCACGCCCACCACGCGCGGGTCGAGGGCCACGGCGTCGCGCAGGGCCCGCGCGAAGGACTTGAACTGGGCCTCCACCACGTGGTGCGCATTGCGGCCGTTGAGGACCCGCACGTGCAGGGTGATCTGAGCCGTGGCGACGAAGGACTCGAAGATGTGGCGCGTGAGGGTGGTGTCGTAAGTGCCGATGAGTTCGACGATCTCCGGCTCGACATGCACGAGATACGGGCGACCCGACAGGTCGACAGCGCACTGGCTCAGCGACTCGTCGAGGGGGACGAGTGAGTCACCGAATCGGCGCGTGCCTGCCGCATCGCCCAGGGCTTCGCGGAAGGCGGCGCCGAGCGCCAGAGAGGTGTCCTCCACCGTGTGGTGGGCATCGACCTCGAGGTCGCCGGTCGTGCGCACGGTGAGATCGAACCCGCCGTGCTTGCCGAGCTGGCTGAGCATGTGGTCGAAGAAGGGCACGCCCGTCTGGACGTCCGCGTGCCCCGAGCCGTCGAGGTCGATCTCGACGAGGACGCTGCTCTCCTTGGTCGTGCGCTCAACGCGACCGGTGCGGCTCATGCGGTGTCTCCCTCCGGGCCCCCTACGTCCTCCGGGGCGGGCACCATCATGCCGTCCAGGGCGATGACCTCAGCGAGCGCGGTGCGGAAGGCGGCGTTGTCGTCGGGTGTGCCTACCGTGACACGCAGCCAGCCCTCCGGGCCGACCTCGCGCACGAGCACACCGCGCTCGAGCATCTCCTGCCAGGCGCGATGACGATCGGCGAACTCGCCGATGAGGATGAAGTTGGCATCGGAGTCGACCGCGCGCACACCCTGGGCACGCAGCCAGGCGACGAGCGCATCCCTCTCACCGCGCAGGGTGTCGACCTGACCGAGCAGCTCGTCGCTGAAGTCCAGCGCCGTGCAGGCGACCGCCTGCGTCACGCTCGACAGGTGATA
>JBIIDD010000006.1:0-13420 GCA_044238565.1 Candidatus Nanopelagicales bacterium | reverse complement strand
GACATGGAGCACGTGTCCACCGCCGATGGCGTAGCCGGCGATCATGGCGACGACCGGCTTCGGCGTACGTCGAATCTGGACCTGCAGGTCGAGCACGTTGAGGCGGCCGATGCCCTTCCGGGCTACATCGTCATCGCCGATGTAGCCGTCATCGCCGCGAATCATCTGGTCGCCGCCGCTGCAGAAGGCCCAATCACCCTGGCCCGTGAGGATGATGACGCCGATGCTGTCATCGTCCCGAGCCTTGTTGAGGGCGTCGGAGATCTCGAAGAGAGTCTGCGGACGGAAGGCGTTGCGCTTGTGCGGGCGGTTGATGGTGATCTTGGCGATGCCGGCGTCGTCACCCGACGAGTGCTCGTAGCGGATATCGCCGTAGTCCCCCGCACTCACCCACTCGCACGCCGGGACGATGCTCGAGTGCCCCGGATCGGTGAGGGCGGGCGACCCCTCGGCCACGACGGGCGGCAGGGGGTAGCGGGTGCGGGAATCGAACTCCTGCGGCACCGGCAACTCCTTCGTGTGGGCCGGCAGGGATCACCGGCAGCGCCCAACCTAGTCAGGCCTAGTCTCGTCCGCATGACGGCACTCCGCTTGCGTGCGGTCGACGTGGCTCCCGGTCCCGCAGGGATCGAGGCGACCCGTGCGGCCCTCACCGCGCGCATGGAGGGCGATGGTGCCCCGTTTGCACTCATCCCCCAGCCCTCACGCCATGTCACCACCGAGTACGCCGCCATGGTGAGGGCATGCGTGCGTCCCGGGGAGCCCGTCGAGGATGACGACACCGCCCTGGTCGCCGCGACCAGTGGCTCGACGGGGGCACCACGGGGCGTGATCGTCACCCGCGCCAATCTGCGAGTGGCGGTTGAGGCCTCATGGGAGCACATCCCCGGCCTGCGCGACTGCGCCTGGATCCTCGCCCTGCCCGTGACGTCGATCGGCGGCTTCGGTGCCATCGTGCGCGCCTCCCTCGCGGGGACAACCCTGCACGCGCTGCCGTCGGTGGGTGGCGCGGCTCCCTTCCGCACCGAGGATCTCCTGGCCTTGCGTGTCGCCGAGCCCTTCGCGATCTCACTGGTGCCCACTCAACTTGCCGACATCCTGGATTCCCCCGCCACTACCGCCTGGCTCACCAGAGCGACGGCGGTCCTCGTCGGAGCCGCCGCGACGCCCGATGCGCTCGCCGCGCGCGCGCGCGATGCGGGGATACCCCTCGTCACGACGTACGGCATGACGGAGACGACGGGTGGGTGCGTCTACGACGGGGTCCCGCTGCCGGGAGTGACGGTGGAGCTCGGCACGGACGCGCACGTCGCCATCGTCGGCGCACAGGTTGCCGCGGGATACCGGGCCCAGCCCGAGGCGACCGCGGAGGCCTTCACTGGCACCGGAGCGATGCGACGATTCCGCACGGCGGACCACGGGGTCTGGGAGGAGGGTCGGCTGCGCATCACCGGACGGCTCGATGACGTCGTGACAGTGCATGGTGTCAACGTCGCGTTGGGTGCCGTCGAGTCGATCGTGCGCAGCGAGTTGGGGGTGCGCGACGCAGCCGTGGTCGGGGTTCCCGATAACCGCCAGGGCCATCGCCTCGTCGCCTTCGTCGTCATGCACGACCGCGCGGGGCTCGCCGCCATCGCTCCCCTCGTGGCGGAGCGCCTCGGCGGTGCGGCGCGGCCCGAGGTCATCAGCGTCGACTCCCTCCCGATGCTGCCCAATGGCAAGATCGACCGCCTCGCCCTGCGTGCTCTCGCGCAGGGCAGCTGAACGGGAGGGTCGATGGCCACGGCTCGCGAGTGGATCGAGGGTGCGCGCCCGCGCACACTCGGCGCCGCCATCGCCCCCATCGCCGTCGGCACGGGCGCGGCTGCCACCGTGGGTGCTGCCCAGCCACTCCGAGCAAGTCTCGCGCTCATCGTGATGATTGCGGCGCAAGTGGGCGCCAACTACGCCAACGACTACAGCGACGGCATTCGCGGCACCGACCGTGAGCGCGTGGGTCCGGTGCGGCTCGTCGGTCAGGGACTTGCCGATCCCAGTTCCGTGCGCAGCGCCGCCATCGCCAGCCTGCTCGTTTCGGCGGTTGCGGGTCTCATCCTCGTCGCACTCACGGGAGAGTGGTGGCTGCTTGCGGTGGGAGCGGTCGCACTGCTCGCTGCGTGGCTCTACACCGGCGGCCCCAAGCCCTACGGCTACCTCGGGCTCGGGGAGATATTCGTCTTCGCGTTCTTCGGGGTCGTGCCCGTCGCAGGCACGGCATATGTCCAGGCCCTGGCTGTCCCCACAGCGGCATGGGTCGCTTCGATCGGCGTCGGTGCCCTCACGTGTGCGGTGCTCGTCGCCAACAATCTGCGCGACATCCCCACTGACGCGGTCGCGGGCAAGCGCACCCTCGCTGTGCGCATGGGGGATCGCGCCACCCGAATCGCCTACGTCGTGCTGATCGTCTCGGCCTTCGCCGTCATTCCCCCGCTAGCTCTCCCGGGCGGCCTCGGCCTTGCCTTCGCCTGGCTTGGCATCGTCTCCGCGGCCCTTGCCCTGCGTCCCGTCCTCGCCGTCGTGAGTGGAGCCTCCGGGCGCGACCTCGTCCCCGTGCTGCAAGGCACCGGCCTGCTCGTCCTTGCCTACGGCGTGCTGCTGGGTGCGGGGCTGGCCCTGTCCTGAGTCGGGCTGACTCGGCGCGGGCACGCCGTCGTCGTCCTCGGCGATCTTGCTCCGTTCGATCCGATCGTCGATGCGGCGGAAGACGCGCGCGAGACCGGCGCTGGCACTGTTGCGGGACCGATCCAGGAGGATGAAGCTGATCAGGCCGGAGATCACCAGCGCCACCGCAGCCGCCAGGAGCCCCCGCAGAGGGGTGAGCAACTGGATGAACAGCCAGACGGCCGCGAGCAGGCCCAACCGCAAGGCCGTGTAGACCGCGATGCCGCGCATCCCATAACGCTAAGCGTGGCCGCGGCGCGGTCCGGTACCGGGGTGAAGGCGCGGCCGCGCGCCCGTCACGCCGGGGGGTTATCGTGTCGTTGGGAGGTGAGCATGCTCAGGGTCATCGCGGTCCTACTCGGACTGGCCGTCTACATCTGGTTCATCGTTGACGTCCTGCGCACGTCCCGTGCGAGCGTGCGGACCCTGCCGAAGTTCGTCTGGCTGCTCATCGTCATCCTCATTCCGCTCCTCGGCGGTGTCCTCTGGCTCCTGGGCGGACGCCCGCGAGGCCAGGGACGGCAGCGGAGGCGGCGCGGCCCCGTCGCTCCCGACGACGACCCGGCGTTCCTGCGCCAGCTCGACGCTGATGCGTGGAGCGAGCGCATGAAGCGCCGCCGCGGTGAGGCCGACGGCCAAGCCCCGGCCTGATTCCTGGGTCATCCACACGCAGCTGATCGGCGCGCTCTGACCATGTCGCTCCTCGCCGAATGCGCAGTTGCGGTCACCGAAAGCCCTGAAATGCGATCCGCAACTGCGCACTCGGCGGCGAGGGATCGCGCGCGGAGGGCTACAGGCCGGCGTAGGAGTGCAGGCTGTTGACGAAGATGTTGACGCCGAAGTAGTTGATCAGGAACGACGCGAAGCCAAGCAGCGAGATGTACGCCGCGCGGCGGCCGCGCCAACCTGCCGTTGACCGCGCGTGCAGGTAGCCGGCGTAGATGACCCACGTGATGAATGCCCAGGTCTCCTTGGGGTCCCAGCCCCAATAGCGGCCCCAGGCGTTCTCCGCCCAGATCGCGCCGCTGATGACAGCGAAGGTCCACAGCGGGAAGGCGAAGGCCAGGATCCGGTACGAGAGCGTGTCCAGGCGTGAGGCATCGGGCAGTGACGCGACGATGCCGGTCACCTTGCCCTTGCGCTCCGCGCGCTCACGCCAGAGGTAGAGCACGGAGATCGCGGCCGCGACCGTGAATGCGCCACCGCAGATGATCGCGGCCGCAACGTGGATGACGAGCCACCATGACTTCAGCGCCGGCACGAGCTGCGCCGCCTCGGTGTAGAGGACTGTCACAGCAAGTCCCAGGCTGAGCAGCGAGAGGAAGACCACCGGCAGGCCGAGCCATCGGATATCGCGGCGCAGGGACACGGCGAGGAAGACCGCGAGGATCCCGAACGTCCACGCGAGCGAGAACTCGTACATGTTGCCCCACGGCACTCGGCCGGCCCACACTCCGCGGAGGACGAGGCCGATGAGCAGGAGAGCGGTGGCCAGCCAGGTCAGCGCCATGGCGATGTTCCCCGCACGCCGACCGGGCCCCAACGGATCCCTGGACTGATCTGCCGGGGTGTCGCGATCGTGAGCCCCTGCTCCGACCGTCACCAACTCGGGCGTGATCACACGCTGGCCGCGTGCGGCAAAGCTCACAGCGAAGGTGATGAGGGCGGCGATGAGCACGAACATCGAGGAGTAGACGGCGAGGTTGCTCCACTCAGCCAGGGATGCCGATGTCATGCCTTGCCACTCCTTTCGCTCAATGCGTCCACCACGGCGTCGACCTCGGGCGCGAGATCGGCCTCGTCACTGCGAGCGAGCGCGGCGACGCTCACCACGGTAGCCCCCGATGCTGATGTGCCGGCACGTACCCACACCCGGCGGCGCTGGATGAAGAGCGACATCATGAGGCCGACCAGGGCCACGATCGATGCGATCAGCGCAGGCTCCTTGCCCGGGTCATGTGCGATCTGGAAGGACGCCCAGCGCGTGAGCCCCACGAACTCCACCGTCCCGTTGCCACCGGGAAGTGCCCACGTCTCGCCGGGCCGCAGCGCCTCGATACCGAGTTGCGTCATGCCCTCGGTCTCGAGGGCGTAGATGCTCTGGGGCACGCCGGAGTCGAGGCCGAGGTCACCGGCCCACGCGGAGAGGAAGACAGCCGGGTCGTCCGCCTCGGGGAAAGTCGAGTGGGGGCCGCGCACGTCATCGACGGCGGCTGTCGGCAGGAAGAGGCCCTCGATGCCGATGGACGGCGTGGCGTCGGGTGCCTTGAGCACTCCGGTGGACGTGAGATTGCCATCCTGCGGCAGGAAGACCACGCCGTCCTCGTGTACGACGCGACCGAGGGCATCGGTGAGGCGCAGGACCGGGGAGTATCCGTGGCCCACGAGGAAGATCTTGGCGCCGTCGACGCTGAGCGGCTCATTGACGCGCACCACGACCGCCTCGGCGGGCGCCCCAGGTGTGGGCCACAGGGTGAGGTCGGCTTCGAAGAGGCGCGGCGCGCCTCGCTGGGCCTCGCTGCGCTCGAACTCCACGCGGAAGTCATTGAGGGTGAAGGCGAAAGGCGGTAACGCGGCGGGGTCGACGAGGCGCCCCCCTCCCCACGCGTCGTACTGGGTCAGGGTGTCGGAGAAGCCACTGCCCTCGCGGACGATGACGTTGCCACGCCACCCGAAGAGCGCTCCGTAGCCGACGCCGATGAGCAGGGCGATAAGCGCTGCGTGGAAGAGGAGGTTGCCGGTCTCGCGCCAGTAGCCCTTCTCCGCAGAGACCCAGCCATCACCGCGCGCCACACGCCAGCGCCGGGACTTCAGGTCAGCGCTCGCGCGATCCAGGATCTCATCGGCCGACTCGGTCGACTCCCACGTGCGGTGCTCGGGCATGCGATCCAGGCGCCGCGGTGCCGCCGGGGGAGCGCTGCGCAGAGCGCGCCAGTGCAGGCGCGTCCGGGGTAGCACGCAACCGATGACCGAGACGAAGAGCAGGAGATAGACCGCGGCGAACCACGGTGCGGCGTAGACATCGAAGAAGCCGAGGCGGTCGAGGATCGGCCCCCAGGTCGGGTTGCCCTCGATCCAGTCATTGACCCGGATGGGGTCGGTGCCGCGCTGCGGGAGGACCGATCCCGGGATGGCGGCGATCGCGAGGAGGAAGAGCAGGATGAGGGCGACGCGCATGCTGGTGAGCTGCCGCCAGCACCAGCGGGCGAAGCCGACCGTGCCGAGCGGCGGCGGGGCGGCGGGCTCGGCTGCGGGCAGATCGGTCGTCGTGGTCATCCCATGCCAGTCTGCCCCGGACCGCTCGCTCGCGCGCCCCCAGGTCTCCTAGAGGGGCGTCTCGAAACCCGGCACGAGGGTGCGCATCCAGATGGTGATGGAGTCCCACATGCCGGTGACGAGCAGGATGCCGATGGCGACGAGCAGGCCCCCGCCGATGCGCATGATGAGGACGTAGTGACGGCGCACCCAGGCCAGCGTGCCGGCCGCCTGCCGGAAGAGCAGCCCCAGCAGGATGAAGGGCAGGCCAAGACCGAGGCAGTAGACGAAGGACAGCAGCGCACCGCGTGCCGCACTCGCCTCGGTGAAGGCCAGGCTCTGCACTGCTGTCAGGGCCGGGCCGATGCATGGGGTCCAGCCCAGGCCGAAGAGGACGCCGAGCACGGGCGCACCCCAGACGCTATAGCTGGGCATGCGGTGCATCCGCCACTCTCGCTGCATGCCGGGGATCACGCCCATGAAGGACAGCCCCATGACGATGACGATGACGCCGAGGATGCGGCTGATGATCGCCTGGTACTCCAGAAGAAGGGAGCCGAGACCACCGAAGAGCAGGCCGTAGGAGACGAAGACGACGGAGAAGCCGAGGACGAAGAGCACACTGCCCAGGAGCACGCGGCTCTTGACGGCGACGGTGGTGGACCCACCCCGCTCCTCCCCCGCGATCTCCGCGCCGGTGAGCCCGGTGACGTAGGAGAGATAGCCGGGGGCGAGGGGAAGCACGCAGGGGCTCGCAAACGAAACGACACCAGCGGCGAAGGCGAGGAGCAGCGCGAAAACAAGGCTGCCGCTCGCCACGGTCTCCGCGATGCCCACGTCAGCAGCCTACGACTTCGCCACGTCCTCGATGAGCGCCGTCAGCGTCGCCTCGGTGACGCGGCCGAGGATGCGACCAGCGACTCGCCCTTCGCGATCGACGACCAGGGTCGAGGGGATCGCCTGCGGCGGCAGCGTGTCGCTGAAGAGCAACTGCAGTCGGCCGTCGGCGTCGACGACATTGGGATAGGTCACGTCGTAGGCCTCGACGAAGGCGAGGGCCGCTGCCTCGGTGTCTCGAGTGTCGAGTCCCACGAACTGCACGCCGTCGTCCTGCACCTCACGCCAGACGGACTCCAGAGCGGGTGCTTCCGCTCGGCAGGGTGCACACCACGAGGCCCAGACGTTGAGCACGACGACCTCGCCGAGGTGGTCACGCAGACGGAACTCGCCACCCCCGAGCAAGGGGCCGACGAGGTCGGGCGCGGGTCCGCGGTCCTCGGGGGCGATGAGCACGATCGAGCCATCTCCGGCGACGAACGCCGTACCTGCACCGTCGGAGCCGCTCGCACTGGAGCCGCAGGCCGTGAGGAGCAGTGCTGCTGCCAGCACGGGGATCAGGCGTCGCATACCTCGATCGTCACATGCCCGTGCGGCTCAGGCACCCCGACCCTTGGCTCCGGGCAGGAGGTCCGCTGCGGGCTCGGAGTAGGAGACGGACGCGAGGCGATCCCCGTCGAACTCGAAGGACGTGAGCGAGGCGAGCGAGCACTCACGCTTGCGAGGGTCATGCCACAGCCGTCGATCCTCCGCGTGCAGACGCGCAATCCAGATGGGCAGCTGGTGGCTCACGATCACCGTCTCGCGGCCCCTGCTCTCGTCGCGCGCATCGTGGATCGCGTCGGTCATGCGATCAGCGAGTTCGATATAGGGCTCTCCCCATGACGGCGTGAAGGGATTCCACAGGTGACGCCAGGCGCGTGGCTCGCGCAGGACGCCGTCGCCGACACCGACCCGCTGCCCCTCGAAGACATTGGCAGCCTCGATCACACGAGGGTCGGTGACGATCTCAAGGCCGTGGACCGCCGCGATGGGCGATGCCGTCTCCTGCGCCCGATCGAGAGGCGAGGCCACCACTCGGGCGATATCGCGATCGGCAAGTGCCTCGGCCGCACGATCCGCCATGGCGCGACCGCGGTCGGAGAGGTGATAGTCCGGCAAGCGCCCGTAGAGCACTCCCTCGGGGTTGTGCACCTCACCGTGACGCAGCACATGCACGACCGTGCGGTCGCTGGAACTCGTCATGGCGCCACTCAGGTGGCCTTGCGGCGCGCGGCCGCACGTCGACGGCTCGGACGCCACGAGGACTCCCCTGCCTCGAGGGCGGCCAGACGCAACTCCTCGCCGTGCGCAGCGAGCGCCTCGGCGAGCGACACGGGTGTCGCCTCCTCGGCGAGCACGTCGACGCGAAGTCCGTGCTCCTCGGCGGTCTTGGCGGTCTGGGGCCCGATGCACGCGATGATCGTCGTGGTGTGCGGCTTGCCCGCGATGCCCACGAGATTGCGGACCGTGCTGCTCGACGTGAAGAGCGCCGCGTCGAAGCCGCCCGACTTGATGGCCTCGCGGGTCTCGGCGGGTGGTGGTGCGGCGCGCACGGTGCGGTACGCCGTGACGTCCTCGACTTCCCAGCCCAGCTCGGCGAGTCCGGCCGCGAGAGTCTCGGTGGCGATGTCGGCGCGCGGGAGGAAGACGCGGTTGATCGGATCGATCAACTCGTCGTAGGGCGGCCACTCCTCGAGGAGCGCCTGCGTGGACGTCTCACCGATCGGCACCAGGTCGGGCTGCACGCCGAAGGCGACGAGCGCCTCGGCGGTGTCACTGCCCACAGCCGCGACCTTGAGGCCCGCAAAGGAGCGAGCGTCGAGTCCGTACTGCTCGAGCTTCTCGCGCACGGCGCGGACGGCGTTGACGCTGGTGAAGCCGATCCACTCGTAACGGCCGGAGACGAGACCGTGCACCGCCCGGTCCATCTGCTGCGGGGTCCGGGGGGGCTCCACGCTGATAGTCGACACCTCGACTGGGATGGCACCGAAGCGCACGAGTCGGTCGAGCAGGTCGTCGGAGCGATCCTGGGTGCGGGGCACGAGCACGCGCCAGCCGAAGAGCGGCTTGACGTCGAACCACGCCATGCGCTCGCGCTGCGTCACGACGTCACCGACGACGACCACGCCGGGGCCGGCCTGCTTGGCCGCCTTGACGTCATTGGCGACGTCGTCCAACGTCGTGATGATGGAGCGCTGCTCGACGGTGGTGCCGCCGCGCGTGATGATCATGGGGGTCTCGCCGGGGCGCCCTGCGGTCACCAGGGCCTTGGCGATGGCCGGCGCGGCATCTGCGCCATCCGGGACGACCACCGTCACGCGATCGCGCGCGAGCGGGGTCCAGTCGACATCCGGGTCGGACGCGCTGACGACGTGCACCTCGCGACTGCGGCGCCCCGTGAGGCCCAGCCCGGCGTACGCGGGCACGGCCACGGCGGTGCTCACTCCGGGTGCGATCTCGAAGGGGACCTTCGCCTTGCGCAGGGCCGCGGACTCGACCGCGAGTGAGCCGTCCAGGACGGGATCGCCCGCGAGCAGGCGCACCGTGCGGTGGCCATCGCGTGCCGCCTCGATGACGAGCTTCGCTCGGCCCGCGTGATCGAGGGGCAGCCCCTTGACGTCGATAGCAGCGATGAGTTCGGCATCGGGCCCGACGAATCCTCGGGCAATGTCGACGGCGTCGAAGTCGGCGATGACGCGCTCGGCCGTGCGCAGCAGCTCGGCAGCGCGCAAGGTCAGCAGCTCGGGGTCACCCGGACCAGCCGCAACGAGGGCGACGGGGCCGAGCTTCTTCTTGGTGCGTGTTGCGCTCACGGGGAACCTTCGGATCGTGGGAGGGGGGTCGGCGGGCGGCGGCGGTGGCGGTTAGGCGCTCACCGCCCCGGGTTCGTGCGCTGCCTGGCGTTGTCGGAAAGCGAGGATCTGGAGCTCAACGCCCACATCGATGGCGCGCACCTCGACACCCGGGGGGACGGCAAGGAATCGCGGAGCGAAGTTGAGGATGTGCGTGACACCCGCGGCCACCAGGCGATCGCAGGCATCCTGCGCTGCGGAGCCGGGCGTGGCGACGACACCGATCTGCGCACTCGCGGCCACTTCGGGGAGATCGCCCATGGGTCGCACGGTCAACGTCGTGTCGCCGCAGGTCACCGTGCGGCCGACGACATCGGGGTCGACATCGATGAGACCGACGACCCTGAAGCCGCCACCGGCGAATCCGCGGTAGGTCGCGAGCGCGTGCCCGAGATTGCCCAGGCCGACGATGACGACGCCGAGTGGCTCATGCACGCCGAGCCAGTCGGCGATGCTGCGGTGAAGGAAGGCGACGTCGTATCCGACCCCCCGGGTGCCGAAGGAGCCAAGGTGGGACAGGTCCTTGCGCAACTTCGCGCTGGTCACCCCACTGCGCTCGGCAAGCTCCGCGGAGGAGACGGTCGAGATGCCGGACGCGCGGAGGCGCTCGAGGACGTGGAGGTAGACGGGAAGCCGCTCCACGGTGGCCGTGGGCACCTCGTCACGAGCGCGCGAGGGCGCGATGCGAAGGGACACGGTGAGACCTACCTGGCGTTACAGGCGCGGCGGGAAGCCGGCGGGTGAGCCCCCAGGGTAGGCGCTTGTGAACGTCGGATACAAACCTCAACGGACGCATTCGTCCGATTATCGGTTTCTCGCCTCAGTGAGGGCCGCCCGGAGACGACCTGCATCGACCCGCCAGAAGTCGTGGACGACGCCGTCCACGAGGACCACGGGGATCTGCTCGGCGTAGCGGTCGGCCAGCTCCGGGTCGTCGAGGAGGGAGACCTCGGCCCAAGCGATGCCGGCCGCGTCGCAGACCTCGGCGACCACGGTCCGAGCGTCATCGCACAGGTGGCAGCCCGGCCTGCCCACGAGGATCACCCGCTCGTCCGCCACCCCCTTAGTCTGGCTGAGTGGCCCGACGCTCGCCCGTGCTCCCCGCCTATCGCCATGCCGGCGAGGCGGCAGCCGCCGCAGCCGAGGTCGTGCCCGAGGGCGGCGCACCCTTCGATCCCACCGCCGCGGCGTTCTTCGACGTCGACAACACGATCATGCGGGGGGCGAGCATCTTCCACTTCGCCGTGGGGCTCGCCCGACGTCGCTTCTTCGACGCGCGTCAGGTCGTGGACTTCGGCAGGCGTCAGCTCCGCTTCGTGCTGAGTGGCTCCGAGGACCTCGAGGACATGGCGTCAGCCACCGCATCCGCGCTGTCCTTCGTCGAGGGGAGGCGAGTCGATGAACTCGTCGACCTCGGTGAGCGGATCTTCGACGAGGAGATGTCCGACAAGCTCATCCCCGGCACGCTGGCGCTGGCACAGGACCACCTCGACTCCGGGCAGCGCGTCTGGCTCGTGACCGCAACCCCGGTCGAGTTGGCCACCATCATCGCCAAGCACCTGGGCCTCACGGGGGCGCTCGGCACCGTGGCGGAGGTTCGCGGGGGCGTCTACACCGGACGCCTGGTCGGCGCGCCACTGCACGGACTCGCCAAGGCGGAGGCTGTGCGTGCGATCGCCGAGCGCGAGGGGCTCGACCTTTCACGCTGCTCGGCGTACTCCGACTCGGCCAATGACATCCCGATGCTCACGCTCGTCGGGCACCCCGTCGCCGTCAACCCGGATGCGCTCCTGCGGGCCCATGCGCGGGAAAACAACTGGCCGATCCGCGACTTCCGGCGCCGCGCGCAGGCACGTCGCGCCGCAGTCCCCGCACTGGCGGCCACGGCAGGCGTGGGCCTCGGCGTTGCAGCCGGATACGCGGTGGGTCGCCTCGCCCGCCGCTAGAAGGTCGATTCGCGCTGGACGAGAAGCCTGTAGAGCGACTGCTGGATGCGTTCGCGCACGGCGTCGGTGAGCTCGAGCACGGCCATCGGATCGTCAGCCTCTGCCTCGAGATCCTCGGTGTGCACCGGCTCGCCGAACTCGATGATCCAGCGACTGGGGAGCGGGATCATCCCGAGCGGGCCTAGCCACGGGAAGGTCGGCGTCATCGGGAAGTAGGGCAGGCCCAGGAGCCGTGCGAGGGGAGCGATGTTGCCGAGCATGGGATAGATCTCCTCGGCCCCGACGATGGCAGTCGGGATGATCGGCACGCGGGCACGCAAGGCCGCCGAGACGAAGCCCCCGCGCCCGAAGCGCTGGAGCTTGTAGCGCTCGCTGAAGGGCTTGCCGATCCCCTTGAACCCCTCAGGCCACACACCGACAAGCTCCCCGCTCCTCAGCAGGCGCTCGGCATCGGGCATGCAGGCAAGGGTGTGTCCTGCCTTGCGCGCAAGTGCCGAGAGGAAGGGAGTCTTGAAGACGAGGTCAGCGCCCAGCATGCGCAGGTGCCGGTGCGCCGGGTGGTGATCGTGCAATGCGATCTGCGTCATCATCGCATCGAGCGCCACCGTCCCAGAGTGGTTGGCGACGATGAGCGCACCACCCTCCGAAGGCACCCGCTCCGCGCCCCGGACCTCGACGCGAAACCAGCGCTCGTAGAGGGGACGCAGCGGAGGGATGAGCACATGGTCGGTGAGATCGGGATCGAAGCCGAAGTCATCGACCGAGTAGTCACCCGTGATGCGCCGACGCAGGAACTCGAGGAAGCCCCGATCGTCGTCGGCGATATCCCGCTGAGGGCGCGGCGCGGTGGGATCGAGGGGGATGATGCGTGCATCAGGCATGCGCGGCCCCCCGCGTCGCGATGAGGCTTACTGCCGCATCCAGGATTCCCGATACGAAACCGGGCCCGAGGTCGTGCCCTGCGAGGAATTCGTCGAAGGCCGCGGACGTCGAGCGCTTGGCGGTGAAGCCCAGCTCGCGCTGGGCTCGAGTCGTGTCGATGGCCCGCCCATAGGTGAGGAAGCGCACCTGCTCCGCGGAGAAGTCCACGAGACGGGTCGGAGCCAGCGCCCGACCCACGACGCCGAGCAGGGCGCCCGGCACGAGGACGGTGGGGCGCCCCGTGCGGCGCACGGCCTGGGAGAGCGCCAGCACCCCGTCGCCGGCGATGTTGAAGACGCCCGTGGCGGTCGCGGTCACGGCCCTGTGCAGCGCTGCAATCGAGTCATCCTCGTGCACGAACTGCAGCCGAGCATCGAATCCCATGACGGTGGGGATGACGGGCAGGGTGAAGTACGCCGTCATCGCCGTCTCGACGCGTGGGCCGATGACATTGGCGAGCCGCAGGGTCGACACCTCGACATCGGGGCGCCTGCGCGCGAAACCGCGGACGTAGCCCTCGACCTCGACGGAGTCCTTGGCCCAACCGGAGGTCGGAGGGTGCTTGGGTGACATCCCTTCGGTGAAGAGCGCGGGGTCGCGGGGGCCAGCCCCGTAGACGGACGACGTCGACTTGACCACGAGTCGACGCACGGACGCCGACTTCTGGCAGGCGGCGAGAAGCTGCATCGTGCCGATGACGTTGATGTCCTTCATGGCGGAGCGTCCGCCGGCCTGCTGCGAGGTCGCGATGACCCCCATGTGGACGACAGTGTCGACTCCTGCAGAGGCAAGGACTCGCCCGATCACGGGATTGCGGATGTCGGCACGGACGAATTCGGCCCCGAGGAGGGGCCGTCGAGGCGGGAC
>JBIIDD010000181.1:0-3818 GCA_044238565.1 Candidatus Nanopelagicales bacterium | reverse complement strand
CCTCGGAGAGATCGGTGACCGGGATGCCGGTCATGAGGGCGAGGACCTCGGCGATGAGGCGCTCGTCGACCTCGGCGACGACATCCATGTCGCCGGCCTTCCACTCGCGCTCGCGCTGGGCCTTCTCGGCGAGGAGGTTCTTCTCGTCGTCGCGCAGGCGAGCGGCGAGCTCGAAGTCCTGGGCGTCGATCGCCGACTCCTTCTCACGGCGCACATTGGCGATGCGCTCGTCGAACTCGCGCAGATCCGGCGGAGCCGTCATACGACGGATGCGCAGGCGAGAGCCGGCCTCGTCGATGAGGTCGATCGCCTTGTCGGGCAGCTGGCGATCGGAGATGTAGCGATCCGACAGGCGGGCGGCCGCAGCGAGGGCGCCATCGGTGATGGAGACCCGGTGGTGCGACTCGTAGCGATCACGCAGACCCTTGAGGATCTCGACCGTGTCGCTCACGTCGGGGGCATTGACCTGGACGGGGGCGAAGCGACGCTCGAGCGCGGCGTCCTTCTCGACGTACTTGCGGTACTCGTCGAGGGTGGTCGCGCCGATCGTCTGGAGCTCGCCGCGGGCGAGCATCGGCTTGAGGATGCTGGCCGCGTCGATGGCGCCCTCAGCGGCGCCCGCGCCGACGAGGGTGTGCATCTCGTCGATGAAGAGGATGATGTCTCCGCGCGTGCGGATCTCCTTGAGGACCTTCTTGAGGCGCTCCTCGAAGTCACCGCGGTAGCGGCTGCCGGCGACGAGCGCGCCGAGGTCGAGGGTGTAGAGCTGCTTGTCCTTGAGGGTCTCGGGCACCTCGCCGCGGATGATGTTCTGGGCCAGGCCCTCGACGATGGCGGTCTTGCCGACGCCGGGCTCCCCGATGAGGACGGGGTTGTTCTTGGTGCGGCGCGACAGCACCTGCATGACGCGCTCGATCTCCTTCTCGCGCCCGATCACCGGGTCGAGCTTGGACTCGCGCGCCGCCTGGGTGAGATTGCGGCCGAACTGGTCGAGCACGAGAGAGGTCGACGGCGTGCCTTCGGCGGGGCCACCGGCGGTCGCGGGCTCCTTGCCCTGGTAGCCGGAGAGCAGCTGGATGACCTGCTGGCGCACGCGGTTGAGGTCGGCGCCGAGCTTGACGAGCACCTGGGCGGCGACGCCCTCGCCCTCGCGGATGAGGCCGAGGAGGATGTGCTCGGTGCCGATGTAGTTGTGGCCGAGCTGCAGCGCCTCGCGCAGCGAGAGCTCGAGCACCTTCTTGGCGCGCGGCGTGAAGGGGATGTGGCCGCTGGGGGCCTGCTGGCCCTGGCCGATGATCTCCTCGACCTGCGAGCGCACGGCCTCGAGCGAGATGCCCAGGCTCTCGAGCGCCTTGGCAGCGACGCCCTCGCCCTCGTGGATGAGGCCGAGGAGGATGTGCTCGGTGCCGATGTAGTTGTGGTTGAGCATCCGGGCCTCTTCCTGGGCCAGGACGACGACCCGGCGAGCCCGGTCAGTGAACCTCTCGAACATGCTCTCCCACCTTTTCGTCTGCGGCCCGGATCCATCTACGGCCCGGGCCTGTCCGGGTATGACGCAGGGGCCACCCGGCTGGTTCGATGCTAGCGCCGGCCGGCCGAGGTCACCTGTCCGCGCCCTCAGCAGGCCGCAGGGGTGTAACGCCTGGGGCCGCCGAGCCCTTCCCAGGGGGATTCGGCCCAGGGCGCAATCCCGGGATGTCAGGCCCTGAGAGCTGACCGGAGGCCGGCGACGATCCAGCCGGCGTACTGCCGCTGCCCCGCCGGGGAGGACATCCGGGCGGCGTCGGCGGCGTTCCGCATATTGCCCGACTCGAGCAGGATGACCGGCACGTCGGAGAAGTTGAGGGTCGAGATGCTGGGGGTCACGAGCATCTGGCCGGAGATGTACGTCGACCGCGGAGCCCCGGCTGCCGCCATGCCCGAGACGAAGCGCTTACCCAGGCGGGTCGACTTAGCCGCGATGTCATCGGTCCATCCCTTGATGACCGACGGGACCATGACGTAGAAGCCGTAGCCCGACGGGCTCGTGCCATCGGCGTGGATGGAGAGCATGAGGTCGGCTCCCACCTTGGCTCCGAACCGGCCACGCTCGTTGACGCAGGGGCCCCACTTGCGCATGGTGTTTGCGTGGCGGGTCATCCGCACATCCGCGCCCAGTGCCTCGAGCTGATCCTTGACCAGCCGTGCCACATTCCAATTGAAGGTGGCTTCCGGGTAGCCCGCGTTGGTCGCAGTGCCCGAGGTGTTGCAGCCCTTGGTCTCATATCCGTTGAAGTGCGTGACCGCGAGCTCGTCGAAGAACTCGGGATTGGAGTTGCCGAGCTGGTGACCGGGGTCGAGGGCGATGACCAGGCCATCGAGAGGGCCTCCTGATGCCGGCGCGCCACTCACCGGAGCCACCGGAGTCACGATGGCGGCAGCGGTCGCGGCAGCCACCAGGGCAATGGCGGCGCGTTTCACCTCAGGAGCATAAGCATGCGGTGGTTGCCGAGGGTATTCGGCTTCACGCGCTCGAGGTCGAGGAACTCCGCCACGCCCTCGTCATAGCTCTGAAGGAGTTGCTCGAAGACCGAGTGATCGACGGGACTCCCCTCGATCTCGTCGAATCCCCGGCTGCGGAAGAAGTCGACCTCGAAGGTGAGGCAGAAGAGTCGAGCGAGACCGAGGTCGCGGGCCCGGCCGATGAGCCCATCGAGGATGCGGCCACCGATGCCGCGCCCTGCATGCTCGGGATCTACGGCGAGGGTGCGGATCTCGCCGAGGTCCTCCCACATCACATGGAGTGCACCGCAACCGATGACCACGCCGTCGACCTCGGCGACGAGGAATTCCTGGACGTCCTCGTAGAGCGTGACCGGCGCCTTGGCCAGGAGCCGCCCATCCTCGGTGTAGAACCCCACCAGTCTGCGCACGGCAGCCACATCCGCGGTGCGCGCGGGGCGGATCACTGCCTCGATCGTCACGGCCGACTCACCGCTCGGGCTTGACGAGAGGGAAGAGGATCGTGTCTCGGATGCCCAGGCCGGTGAGTGTCATGAGCAGGCGGTCGATGCCCACGCCCACTCCGCCCGCGGGGGGCATGCCGATCTCGAGCGCACGCAGGAAGTCGTCGTCGACGGGCATGGCCTCGTCGTCTCCGCGGTCCGCGAGCGCGGCCTGAGCGACAAGGCGCTCCCGCTGGATGACGGGGTCGGCCAACTCGGAATATCCGGTGCCCTGCTCGTAGCCGTCGATGTAGAGATCCCATTTCTCCACGACACCGGGGCGCTCCGGGTGTGCGCGCGTGAGCGGGGAGGTGTCCTCGGGGTAGTCCATGACGAACGTCGGCCGATCCAGCACGGGGATCACGTAGTGGTCGAGCAGCTCCTCGACGTACTTGCCTGCCACCCAGTGGGGCTGGGGCTCGATCCCCGCGGCGCGGCACAGGCCAGCGAGCTCCTCGACGGACGTCGCAGGCGTGATCTCACTGCCCACGGCCGTTGAGACGGAGCCGTAGAAGTCGATCTCGGGCCACTCTCCGGAGAGATCGTGCACGCTGCCGTCGGCGTGGACGACCTCGAGGGAGCCGGTAGCCGCGAGCGCGGCCTCCTGGATGATCTCGCGCGTGATGCGAGCGACATCGCGGTAGTCGGTGTAGGCGGCGTAGAACTCCAGGGCCACGTACTCGGGCGAGTGAGTCGAGTCGACGCCTTCGTTGCGGAAGTTGCGATTGATCTCGAAGACTCTTTCGAGGCCACCGACCAGGGCACGCTTGAGGAAGAGCTCGGGAGCGATGCGCAGGTAGAGCTCCACATCGAGAGCGTGCGAGCGTGTGACGA
>JBIIDD010000180.1:0-3825 GCA_044238565.1 Candidatus Nanopelagicales bacterium | reverse complement strand
ACGTCGCCGGCCACCGAGGGTGCGCGATCCATGAGCGCGGCGAGCACCGCCGGATCCTCCGGAGCGCCCGCGAGGTTGGCTCGAGCGATCTCATCCACCAGTCGCTCGCGCCGGACGTCGGTGGGGATGTCGAAGCCAAGCTGCCCGAGCGCAAAGGCCATCTTCGGCGTGCGTGGGAGGAGTGACGCCGCAGAGAGCTCCGCGGCCGATTGATCCGCGCGTGCGTCATTGCGATGCGAGTCCTCGGGAGCGTGCGACTCAGGCTCCGGCCTCGGTGCCCCATCGACCATGGCACTGCCCTCATCGGGGTAGTCAGGCGCTTCGAAGCGCACCGGGCTGTTGGGGGGCAGGCCAGGACCGTCCTCCACGAGAGGCTCGACGCGCAGGCTCTTGGGCGATAGAGGAGCGGGAGTGCGATCCGCGAGCAGCATGTCCAGTGCACCCATCGGGTCGAGGATGCCTCCGATGCACCGCTCGGGCACCTCGGTGCACGGGCGGGCACTGGCAATGATGGCGCGGCCCACCGTCATGGGATCGACCTCGAGACCACGATCCTTCAGGATCGACATCAGCAGCGCGGCCACCCCGGTGACGTGAGGGGCAGCAAGGCTCGTGCCGCGCTGGCGCCCGTACCCGCCACCGGGCAAAGCACCAAGGATCCTGGTGCCGTTGGCCATGACGCCGTGGCCGCTGAAGAGGTCGCCACTGTTGGTGGAGTCGACGGCTCGTCCATCGTCGTCGACGTTGCCGACAGCCAGGCAGTACTCAGCGATCGCAGGAAAGGTCCACGCGGTGCCATGGTCGTTGCCGGCGGGGCTGACGATCAGTACACCAGCATCGCGCAGCCGCTCCATTGCGCGCGACACCATGGGGTCCACTCGTCCGGACTGAGAGGGAAGCGCAATCGCGGAGTGGACGATCGGCGCTCCTGTCTCGTACGCCGCCTCGAGCGCGCGCACATACGCGAGACGCGTGTCGAAATCCTCGTACTCGTGCATGGCAACGATGAAGGTGAGAGAGCAGTCCGGGGCGATACCCTCGCGCTCGCACGCGGGATCGCCCACGAGAACACTGCCGACGAAGGTCGCGTGCTCTCTCATGCTGGGATCGTGCTCATCCTCATACTGCTTGAGACCACTGGGATCGAGAAGACGCACGTGACGACCGCGGAAAGCCTCGTGGTCAAGGTCCGGCAGCCCGTCGATGAGCGCGATCTGGATCCCCGGGTCGCCGAGCGAGATGTCCCTCAGCTCGGCGATCCCGGGGATGTCGTTCAGATCAGCCATGGATCAGCGGACCGGCTGCCCCGGCAGCGGGACATCCTTACGATCACCGGCAGGCCGACTAGTGATGACCATGAACCACAGGGTGTACTCGACGAGACCTGCCCCTGTGGCCCCTGAGTGCCGCACGTGGGGGCGGACCCTCTGGTACAGGTGCCAGTCGAGGCCCTGGTAGCCGTCAGCCCAGTTCGACCCTTGTGCGGCCGGCTTCTCCGGCTTGCCCGCCTTCGCCGCTGGTGTCTCCTTCGCGGGGGAGCCCTTCTTCGACTCGGCCATCACAGGCTCCCACGCCGTTCGATCACTGCGCCGTCGAGGCGAGGAGGATCGTTGACGTTGCAGCCGTGGATCACCGACATCAGTCGGATCATCAACTCATCGTCGGTGCCGTGCTGCAGGTCCATGATCTCGTGCGGCTGCGTGAGAGCCGGCCTGCGCACGGGCGCGACCTGCGGAGGTGTGCGGTCGGTCACGACGACACCGACCACTGGCGGACCTCACCCATGGTGACGGGCATGACATCGCTGACGTCGATGGTGAAGCGGAACACCTGACGAGCGCGGCGAAGGTTTTCGGGATCGAAGAACTTGAGCTTGACGTCCCACGCATCGGACTCCGGCCGGGCGTAGGGGCTCTGCTCGACCTCGACATGGTCCAGGCGCAGTCCCGTTGTGACAGCCTCGGCGAACACGCGGGTGGCCTGGAAGGAGTTGGTCGCGGCGAAGTTGAGCGCGCGATCCGACGAGAGGCGACCGAGGTTGCGCAGTTCGTAGTAGATCTTGTCGAGGAAGGATCGAAGGGTGAGCGCTGTGGCATCTCGCTCAGCGGCACCCTGGATGCCGAGCTCATCCATCGAGTTGGCGATGAGTCGGTTGGCCTGCCAGCCGTAGAGGCCACGCGGGCTGTCGATCTCGAGGATGGGCACGACCTGGCCGGAGTACAGACGAACGCTGCGGCTGGAGAGCTTGCCCGGGACGCTGATGCGCTCGATGTGCTCGAGCGAGCCGGCGGGGACATTGCCGGCGGCCAGGAAGTCGATCAGGATCCCGTTGACGTCGTTCGCGTAGGGGCCGACGGCCTCGATGGCGTAGATGGGGGTGAGCTCGAGGCTGATGGTCCAGATGAGCGAGTTGGCCTCGGACGGCATTGCGCGCAGGTGCTCGACGAGCTGACGGGCGTCATAGGGATTCGGCGGGACCGGGACGCCGTTGAACACGGCGGGAGCCATGAGCTGCTTGAAGGAGTCACGACGTGCCTCAGTGCCGAAGTCGAACCCGAGCGCCCCGAGGGCGTAGACCAGGTTGGACTCATTGACGACGGGCATGCCGGACTGCTGGGCTCCGGTATCGGACACGGGCGTCTCCTCGACGGTGGACTGCACCATGGCCGGCGCAGAGGGAGTGGGGTTCTGGGCGCTGAAGCCCATCTGGTTCATGACGGCCTGCACCGCTGCCGCGATGGCGACGGCGTCGACCGACGATGTGGTCGCCGCGGGTGCGATGGACGCGACAGCAGCCGGAGCAATAGGAGTGGGGCCGGCGTGTCCGCCGCAACCGCACGACTGCTCAACCGCAGGGGTGGTGGTCAATTGATCCATGGCGATTCTTGCTCCTTCTACTGTGAGTGTCCTGCCGAGCAGTCGACGGCAGTGATCTGAATCCAGGGGGCATGTGTCGGCACCCTGGAGGATGGCCTGACCCACCTCGATTGGGCTGGTCATGCGCCCGGCCTCACGTTCGAGGCTGAGCAGGAGAGCCGCAATCGCGGTGACGACCGGGGCGGCCACGCTGGTACCGCTCTGCTCCTGTGTGCCGCCGGTGAGTGTCGCTCCGGTCACGTGCTCGCCGGGAGCAGTGATGCCGTTGCGCTGGTACATCTCGTGGTGGTTGGAGAAATCCGAGGCCTCATCTGGGCCGTGAGACCCCACCGCCAACACGCCCTCGAGAGAAGCTGGGACGTGAAGGCAGGGGCAGCCGTCGTTCCCGGCGGCAGCGACGAGGAGCACCCCGTGGTCGATGCACTTTCGTACCGCGTTCTCGAGGTGGTCCTGCGCCAGCGGGGCGTCGACGAACTGGCCACCGCTGAGGTTGATGATGTCCGCGCCCTCATCGACTGCCGCCTCGATCGCGCGGGCGAGGTCGAGTTGCGACGGTCGTGGACGCTCGGGCGTCCACGCGGGAACGGAGAGGAAGGTGCATCCCGGCGCAATACCCTCGACGTCGCTTCCCGGCTGGCCCGCGATGATGCTCGCGACGTAGGTGCCGTGGTCAGCCGTGCGACCCTCCGCCGGGCCGACCGGCGCTCCTGAGTCGATCACCCGCAGGTGCGCCCCCGCGAGGCTCTCCTGGGCCATGTCGATCCGCCCGTCGATGATCGCCACGACCACCGACGGCTCCCCGAGGGTCTGCGCGCGCAGCTCGGGGAGGCCGGGGACGGGGACGTCAGCGGGCTGGGTCATGGATCAGCCGATCGGGCCCGCAACGGGAACACCCTCGGCCGGCTTGACCGGGCGCTTGGGAAGGGCGATGAAGCCGATGATTCCGGC
>JBIIDD010000179.1:0-3852 GCA_044238565.1 Candidatus Nanopelagicales bacterium | reverse complement strand
GCCAGGGTGTGGCTCAAGGGTCGGACGACGTCATTGACCGTCGCGTGCATCTCCGATGCCACTCGTCGGGCCACCTGGGGATCGCTGCCGTGCTGGGCGACGGACGCAAGCGTCGATGTAATCGCGATCATCCGGGTGAGGAGGGCGTCGTTGATGCTCTCGCGGGCCTGCCGCAGGGTCACCTCCGCCTGTGCGCGCTGGATCGAAGCCGACTGCTGTCGCGTCCGCAGCTCGCCGACGACGACCTGATTGCGACTCCACGCATCGACGATGATGGCCGCGAGGGCAAACCAGCACATGCCCAGCACGGTGGCGCCCACGATGCGGAAGGTCCACAGCGGCTGCGCCGCCAATCCGGTCGAGAAGCTGAGGTAGGCGATGACCACGCCCCGGGTCACGCCCGCCAGCCCGAAGACGACGAACGCCGTCACCGGTCGCGAGCGGCGCGGCCGCTGGGGAAGCAGAATCGCGCCGAGGCCGAGGTAGACCAGTCCGCCCATGCCTGTGCCGGCGAGTCCCACCAGCCCCCAGGCGAGAGGGGATCCGCCGCTCGTGGCGGAGTCGTAGACGACGTTGGGCAGGATCGACGGCAGCAGGATGATGAGCAGACCCCGCACGGTGACGGCGTAGGGACCGCCGATGCGATCCAGCAGCGAGTTGGTCCGCTGCTCGACCATCAGACCGACTCCTCCGCTGCCAGCCGAGATGCCCCGTGCTCGAGGTAGAGACGCGTGGCGGCGACGCGAGGATTGATGCGGTGATCGCTGTTGACCTCGAGGATCGTGAAGACGCGACTCACCATCGCCTCGACGGCGCGCACGGAGGTCTCTCGACGTACGGCGATCTCCTCATTGCTGAGGCCCTCGGCGACGAGCCGAAGGGTCTCGAGCTGCTGGGGTGTCAGCAGGGTGAGCGGGTCATTGCGCCGCTCATCCGCGCGGAACTCTGGCCGGGGATCTTCGTCGCGGAGCACGTGTTCGAGCGCGCGCACGATCACCTGCGCGTCACTGAGATCGCGCTTGACGAGGTAGGCCGCCTGCGTCGGGATGGAGGCGGTCCGATGGATGAGGTCGGGTCCAGCCACCTGGGTGAGGAAGACGATGGCCAGGTGCGGCATGCGCGCCAGGAGCGCGTCAGCGAGGTCGAATCCATTGGGACCGGGGCCCAGCTCGATGTCGAGGATCGCTGCATCCGGATCGACGTCGTCCGCCACATCGAGCGCCTCGTGGGCGGTGTGCGCTACATGCGGCGTGAAGCCGGCAGCGGCGACGAGTTCTGTGACCAGCCCGCTGATGAAGGCGTCGTCATCGACGATGAGGACGCGGCGGGTCCAGTCGTCCGCGGGATCCAGTCGGGACTCCACGTGCCCCACCCTAGAGCCGCCGTCCTCTCTCCAAGGGACGGTCGTGAGTTACCCGAACACGGGGGGTCGGCTGCGGCTCTGACAGGATGCGCTCGTGTCCGAGTACGACCTTCCCGAGGGCTATCGCCACCTGTATTCGGGCAAGGTCCGCGACCTCTACGAGGGACCAAACGGACAGCTCCTCTTCATCGCCTCGGATCGCATCTCGGCGTACGACTGGGTGCTCCCCACCGAGATCCCTGACAAGGGCCGGATCCTCACCCAGCTCAGCCTGTGGTGGTTCGACCGCATGCAGGGAGTGGTGCCCAATCACCTCGTCTCCACGCAGGTGCCCAAGTCGGTGCGCGGTCGCGCGATGCTGTGCGAGCCACTCGAGATGATGCCCGTGGAGTGCGTCGTGCGCGGCTATCTCGCGGGGTCGGGTCTCACGGAGTACGTCGAGACGCGCGCGATCTGCGGCAACGGCCTGCCTCCGGGTCTGAAGGACGGATCCAAGCTGCCCAAGCCGATCTTCACGCCCGCGACCAAGGCACCGATGGGTGAGCACGACGTCAACATCACCTACGACGAGACGATCGTGCTCGTCGGCCAGGAGGAGGCGCAGGATCTCAAGCGCCTCTCCCTCGATGTCTACCGCCGCGCGGCTGCGATCGCGGAGGAGCGTGGCCTGATCCTGGCCGACACGAAGTTCGAGTTCGGCATTGCCCGCGCCGGCCGCTACGCCGGACGCATGGTGCTGGGCGACGAGGTGCTCACGCCCGACTCCTCGCGCTACTGGCCTATCGATCAGTGGGAGCCGGGGCGCGCGCAGCCGTCGTACGACAAGCAGTTCGTGCGCGATTGGCTGACCTCGCCGGCCTCGGGCTGGAGCAAGGACTCGGGTGATCCGCCGCCGCCGCTGCCCGATGAGATCGTGGAGAAGACGCGAGCGAAGTACGTCGAGGCGTATGAGCTCCTCACCGGGGATCGCTTCGCATGACACGGTCTTCCCGATGACGAGGTGGCTGCTCACCGGGGGAGCCGGCTACATCGGAGCGCACGTCGCGCGTGACTTGCTCGCTAGTGGGCGCGAGGTGACGATCCTCGACGACCTGTCCACCGGCCTGCGCTCGCGCATCCCCGACGGCGCGGACTTCGTCGAGGCGTCCGTGCTCGATACCGACGCTGTCCGCCATGCGCTCGACGGCGTCACCGGCGTGATCCATCTCGCGGCCAAGAAGGCCGTGGGCGAATCGGTGGAGAAGCCGCTGCTCTACTACCGCGAGAACGTCGGCGGCATGATCTCGCTGCTGCAGGCGATGGCCGATGCGGCCACGCCCTGCCTGGTCTACTCCTCCTCCGCTGCGGTCTACGGCGAGCCGCCGTGGTCGCCCATCTCCGAGGACTCTCCGCTGGCACCGCTGTCTCCCTACGGCGAGACGAAGGTGATCGGCGAGTGGATGGTGCGTGACGAGGCGGTCGCACGGGCTGACACGATCCCGCTCGCCTGGGTGTCACTGCGCTACTTCAACGTCGCCGGTGCCGCGTCACCCGAGTTGGGGGACACGAGTGTCAACAACCTCATCCCCATGGTCTTCGACGCCTTGGATCGCGGTGAGGCTCCGCAGGTCTTCGGCACTGACTACCCCACGGTGGACGGCTCGTGTGTGCGCGACTACATCCACGTGAGCGACGTCGCGGCAGCACATGTGGCCGCTGCGGCGCTCGCGGAGCCCGGTGACGTCGCCGCGGTCTTCAATGTCGGCACCGGCATCGGCTCGAGCGTGCTCGAGGTGATGACCGCCGTGTCCGAGGTCGTGGGCCGAGACGTGGGCGCGGTCGCTGTGGCACGTCGTGCCGGTGATCCACCCGAGCTGGTCGCCTCCGTCGATCGGATCAATGCCGAACTGGGCTGGAGCGCCCGAAGAGACCTCAGCGACATGGTCGCCTCTGCGTACGGCGCGCGTCGCTAGGACCCGGGGATCGCGTCCTTGGCGATCTGCTCGCCCAGCACGATCCGGAAGACCGGGATGTAGCGGCCGGCATTCTCGGCGTACATCTCGAAGGACTTCCACATCGCGACCATGCGCTCGAAGAGTGCGTCCCGCTCCGCCCCCTCGACCTCGACGAAGGTGCAACGCCATGCGTCGTCGTTGATGAGGACGTAGCCCTCGGCGTGCTCGCGCGCGTTGAACACCCAGCCCGGCACCTTGGCCTGGCCGGCATTGGACCCCGCGACGCACCAGCCGTCGTCCACGCGCGCAGCCAGCAGGGGATTGGTGCGCCACTCGCCTGATTTGCGGCCCATCGTGGTGATCCAGACGACCTGTGCTCCGCCGGGGAAGCGCCTCCAGACACGGCCCCCGCTCACCTTGTGGACGACGCGGTGCAGGGCGGTCGTCGTGCGCAGGGAGGTGCCCCAGAAGACGTCGTAGAGGCGCTTGTTCACCCTGCGAGCCTACGCGGGCACCTCGCGTCCGCACCTTAGGCGTGGGACGCTGGAGCCGTGG
>JBIIDD010000178.1:0-3857 GCA_044238565.1 Candidatus Nanopelagicales bacterium | reverse complement strand
CAGACGGAGTGGGCGGCCGCCGCCAAGGACTGGGCGAAGTCGACATGCCCCGACCAGTTGGCCAGCAACGAGATCCTGCGCAACATCATCTCCAACACCGGTGGCAACCCGGACTCCTGAGCCGCCCGCCATTGCGCAGAATCCACAAGACGCCCCGGACCCGCGAACATGGTCGGGCTATCGCGGGTGGGGGGCGTCTTGCCGCACATCGCGAGTCCGAGTGAAGTGCCCGCGGACGCCTCGTAGTTGCGCATCCGCAGTGCCCCCCGGCATCAGCCAGCCGGATATCGGTACGCGCGGATGACCTCGGCGACGACGACCTCGTACTCCGCGTACCAATCCGCGCGGCCGCGGCCCTGCGCCTCGAGGTGCTCCACCACCTGCTTCCATGCGCGGGCACTCGCGTCGTCGCGCCAGTAGGACACGGTGATCCCCTCGCCTGTCTGGGGATCGCGCACGGATCGCACATCTAGGTAGCCCGGCTGCTCCGCCGCCAGCGTCTCCATCGCATCGGCCATCGCCGCATAGCCATCGGCGTCGGCCGCGAGACCCGAGGACGGATCGCTACGGCGCACCGAGTGGAAGATGACCGCTACGGCGCCCGGCGGCAGGTCGGCGATCATTCGACGCTGAAGTTGGGCAGTCGCTTGCCGAGCCAGCCCGGCAACCACCAGTTGGCCTTGCCGATCATCGACATGACACTGGGGACGAGGATGAGACGCACGATGAAGGCGTCGATGATCACCGCGGAGGCGAGCGCGACACCGAAGAGCTTGATCGTGTCGTTGGGGACGGGCACGAAGGCAAGGAAGACCGAGCTCATGATGAGGGCCGCGGCGACGACCACCTTGCCGGATCCTGCCAGTCCATGACGCACCGCTTCCCGGTTGTCGCCGGTCTCATGCCAGCCCTCCTGCATCCGCGAGACAAGGAAGACCTCGTAGTCCATGGACAGGCCGAAGAGGATCGCGAAGACCATGATCGGCAGGAAGGGCAGGATCGGCCCGGTCGTCGCGACGCCGATGAGGCTCGCGCCCCAGCCCCACTGGAAGACCGCCACCGTGACCCCAAGCGCCGCGGCGAAACTGAGCAGGCTCGTCACGGCGGCCGTGAGCGGGATGAGCAGTGAGCGGAAGAGGAGGAAGAGCGCGATGAAGCCTAGGCCGATGACAACGAGCAGGAAGAGGGGCAGCACGCTGATGAGGACGTTGGTGAAGTCCTGCGTCACTGCCTGTGTGCCGCCGACGTAGATCGCAGCGCCCGTCGGCGCGATGGCCTCCGAGGTCTGCGTGCGCAAGCGATTGAGCAGCGCATTGGTCGCGGGATCATCCGGTGACGTCGTCGGCTGAACCAGGACGCTCGTGACGATGCCGCTCTCACTGAAGGGACTGTTCTTGCCGCCGATGGTCGCGGTCTTGTAGAGCGGCAGCATCTCCTTGTTGGGGATGGTCGAAGCGACGCCCTCGGTCGCCGCCAGCGCTTCGACCGTCTTGGTCAGGGCCGTGTCGTCGAGCGGGAGCGGCAAGGTGACGGCGACGAAGAAGGGGCCATTGACGCCCGGCCCGAAGCCCTTGCTCATGAGGTCGTAGCCGACGCGCGCGGTGGATCCGGGAGCCGCGCTGCCGTTGTCGGGGAAGCCCTGCCGGATGGAGAAGGCGGGGATCGCCAGGAGGACGACGAGGCCGAAGGCGAGGAGAGCGGTGAGCCACGGCGCCTTCTGGAGCAGGGCGCCGTAGCCGGCCCACTTGCTCTCATCGAGCGGCTTGGGATTCGGATGCCGCGCCCATGGCATGCGCAGGCCGAGCGTGTGCTTGCCGAGCAGGCTGGCCACGGCGGGCAGCAGGATCAGGGCGGCCAGCATGACCACGAAGACCGTCGCGGCAGCAGCGATCGCGAGTCCGTAGAAGAAGGACACTCCGAGGACGAAGAGCCCGAGCAGGGCGATGATCACGGTGCTGCCTGCGAAGAGCACGGCGCGCCCGGCGGTGCGGACAGCCGTACCGATCGCCTCCTTCGGATCCTTGCCTGCCAGCGTCTCCTGGCGGAACCGGTTGAGGATGAAGAGTGAGTAGTCGATGCCTACGCCGAGCCCGATCATCGACGCGAGCTGCGGAGCAAAGGAAGCCACGTCGAGGAACCGCGCGATCACGAGGATGAGCAGTTGGCCGACGAGGAGACCCACGACAGCAACCACGATCGGCAGGCCAGCGGCCACGAGGCTGCCGAAGAGGATGATGAGGATGATGATCGCCGCGAGAATGCCGATCCCCTCGCTGGATCCAGGGCCACCCTGCGCGGCCGTGAGGATCTGGCCGGTGGCACCGACCTGCAGCGTGGCAGTGTTCGCTGATTCCACAGCGGAGACGAAGGCATTGGCCTGGTCGGCATTGGCGACGGCCGGACCCTGACCCGTGAAGGTCACGGTGGCGTAGGCGACGGTGCCGTCCTTGCTGATCGTGGACGTCGCCTCCTTAGCCGCCCTGTTTGCCTTGAGCAGGTCGAGCAACTGCTTCTGCGCTGCCTCCGGGGTGCCCTCGGGGAAGGTGACATCGGTGGTGCCGTTGGCGAAGGCGTCCTTGACCTGCTTGGCGAACTCCGGCGGCGTGCCGGGCGGGAAGTCAGGGGCGGCCGACTCCTTCTTGGGGCAACTGGGGCCGTAGTCCTTGCCGTAGGGAGACGTGATGCAGGTGACTCCCTGAACTCCCGCAACCTTGGTGAGCAGCGCGTCGATCTGCCCCTTGACCGCCTCGTCGTCGACGGAGCCGGATGTGGGTGACCAGACGACGGTCGCGCTGTTGGAGTTCACGTCCTGAGTGGAGACCTCCTCGAGGAAGTTCTGTGCCAGGGCTGACTGGGTGTTGGGCAGCGAGAAGGAATCGTTGAACTTCCCGTCGAGGGTGAAGGCAAGCGCTCCGACCCCAACGATCGCCAGCGCCCAGACGATGAGCGCGGCGACCGGACGGCGGATCGCCCAGTCGGACAGCGGCCCCATGGCACTCCTCCGGTCACGCCGCGGGCCCATCCCGGGGTGGGGCAGACGCTATCGCGCGGGACTACGCTGCAGGTGTGATCTCGGTGGAGCGCCTGGGCCCCGCCCCGGTGGACTACCCCGCGGCGTGGGATCTTCAGCGCCGCACCCATGACGAGGTCGCCGCGGGCGAGGCGCCGGACACCCTGCTGCTCCTCGAGCACGAGGCCGTCTACACCGCGGGACGGCGTACCGAGCCCTTCGAGCGACCCGTCGACGGCACGCCGGTCATCGACGTCGATCGCGGCGGCAAGATCACCTGGCACGGCCCGGGCCAACTCGTCGGCTACCCCATCGTGCGCTTGCCGATGCCCCTGGACGTCGTCGCGCATGTCCGGCGGCTGGAAGGCGCGCTGATCTCCGCCTGTGCCGATGTCGGCCTCGCTACCACCCGCGTCGACGGCCGCAGCGGCGTGTGGGTCACGGCTGACGATCGCGGCCCCGACCGCAAGGTCGCAGCGATCGGCGTGCGCGTGGCGCAGGGAGTGACGCTGCACGGATTCGCACTCAACTGCGATTGCGACCTGACGGCGTTTGATCGCATCGTCCCGTGCGGCATCCGAGACGCCTCCGTGACGAGCCTCACCTGGGAGTTGGGGCGCGATGTGACGGTCGAGGAGATGCTGCCCATCGTCGAGGGTCACGTCGTGCGCGAGCTCGACCTCGCCGTAGGGTCGCTGGCATGACCGAACGCAAGCTGCTGCGGCTAGAGGTCAAGAACGCCGAGACGCCCATCGAGCGCAAGCCCGAGTGGATCAAGACGCGCTTGCGCACGGGCCCGGAGTACACCGCCGTGCGGTCGCTGGTCGAGCGCGAGGGATTGCACACG
>JBIIDD010000177.1:0-3861 GCA_044238565.1 Candidatus Nanopelagicales bacterium | reverse complement strand
CGGGGGTGCGCAGCCTGGCCGAGTGCCTCAGCAGTCTGCGGGCGTTCGCGGCCTCGAGCACAGGCGTGATCCTCGGTCACGGGTGGGACGAGAGCGGCTGGCCCGAGGGTCGAGCCCCCACCACGGCCGAAGTCGACGCTTGCGTGGGAGATCGGGCCGTCTATCTGTCACGCGTGGATGTTCACTCCGCGCTTGCTTCCACATCCCTGCGTCGTCGCGTGCCCGAGGCGGCCCACGCGGACGGATGGGCCGGCGAGGGTCCTCTTGCGCGTGCAGCGCATCACGTCGTACGGGAGGCGGCACTCGCGTCGATCACGGCCGAGCAGAGGGGGCAGGCGCAGCGCGCCGCACTGCACGAGGCTGCGGCGCGAGGCATCGCTAGCCTTCACGAAAACGCCGGACCGACAATCAGCGGCGCCGACGACCTGCGCGACGCCCTCGCCCTTGGACGCGATCCCGGCCTGCCTGAGGTCATCGGCTACTGGGGGCAGCTGCACGGGCAGGATGAAGCGCGCGAACTCGGCGCCCGTGGTGCTGCAGGCGATCTCTTCGTCGACGGCTCGCTCGGCTCGCATACGGCTTGCCTGAGTGCGCCCTACGTCGACATCGAGCCTCCCCACCGCGGTGCGGCGTACCTCAGCAGTGACGAGGTGTCCGGGCACGTGATCGCGTCCACGCGGGTGGGCCAGCAGGCGGGGTTCCACGTCATCGGAGACGAAGCCACGCACATCGTCGTGGAAGGTCTGCAGCGAGCTGTGCGAGAGGTAGGGATCGAGGCGATGCGCGCCGCTCGGCACAGGCTCGAGCACGTGGAGATGCCCCATGCGGAGCATCTCGAGCTCTTCGCAGACCTGGGAGTGGTCGCCAGCGTCCAGCCGGCCTTCGACGCGGCATGGGGTGGACCGGACGGCATGTACGCCCAGCGACTCGGGCAGGAGCGAGCAGCTTCGCTCAACCCGTTCGCACCCATGCTTGCCGGGGGCGTGGTGCTGGCTTTCGGTTCTGACGCGCCTGTCACGCCACTCGACCCGTGGGGATCGGTGCGCGCGGCGGCGTGGCACACCCAGGCAGCCCATCGCATCAGCGTCCGAGCCGCGTTCGCCGCTCACACGCGCGGGGGACGACGCGCAGCGCGTGACGAGGCGCGTGAGCCGGGAGCCCTCATGATCGGATCACCGGCGACCTATGCGGTGTGGGAGCCCGGACCACTGGTCGTCCAGGCGCCCGACGGACGCATCGCTGCGTGGAGCACCGACCCGCGGTCGGGCACCCCGCCGCTGCCTGATGTCTCGGCGCGCACACCGCGATGCTGGCGGACCGTGCGGGAGGGCAATGTGCTCTTCGACAGCGGAGACCTGTCATGAGCACCGTGCACGAGGGACTGCGTCAGCTCGCCCTGCCGTGGCGGATCCTCATGGCGGTGGGGTCAGGAGGACTCCTCGCACTCGCATTCCCGCCCTCGGGGGCATCACTGCTGGCCCCCATCGCCGTCGCGGTCTTCGTCCTATCCACCGTCGGCACCACCGCGTGGCGCGGTGCACTCCTGGGTGCGATCCAGGGTGCCGTCACCTTCGGGATCATGCTGCGTTGGATGTCCGTCGTGGGCAGCGACGCGTGGCTGCTGCTCGTGGGCCTGTGCGCCTTCTGGATCGCCATCGTGGGTGCGGGACAGGCCCTGGTGACCCGTCTGCGCTGGTGGCCCCTGTGGGTGGCATGCGTCTGGGTGCTCCAGGAGGCGCTGCGCGACCGGATTCCGCTGGGGGGCTTCCCCTGGGGGCGCCTCGCCTTCGCGCAGACCGCGACGACCCTCACACCGTGGGCAGCGATCGCGGGCGCCCCAGCAGTGACCTTTGCGACAGCGCTCGCGGGCGCGGTGATCGCCTACCTCGTGCTCGTCGCCGTCGCCCGGCGCACGGGATGGCGGGCATGGGTCGCCGCATCCGCCGGGGGGCTCATCATCATCGCCCTCGTCGGCCTACTGGTGCCGCGACCCGTCACGGGGGAGGGCGCACCCGATGCAGCCATCGCTGCAGTCATCCAGGGCGGCGTGCCGAGCACGGGCCTGACGGTCGCCGATGAGCGGCGCGAGGTCCTGGAGCGCCATCTCGCCCAGACGTTGCGACTGGCGGAGGACGTCGATGCCGGCAGGGCGCCTCAACCCGACGTCGTGATCTGGCCGGAGAACGCCGTCGACATCGATCCCTACGCCGACCGCGCGGTTGCGGCGGAACTCACCGCAGCGGCACGCGCCGTCGATGCGCCCATCCTCGTGGGGGCGATCATCGAAGCGCCCGGTGACCCGACGCGCATCGCGAACGTCGGCATCGTCTGGGATCCGGAGGATGGACCCACCGACATGTACATGAAGAATCACCCGGTCCCCTTCGGGGAGTACATCCCCTTCCGATCGCTCATCGCCCCTCTCGTCGGGCGACTTGATCGAGTGCCTCGCGACATGGCTTCCGGTCAGGAGCCGGGTGTCCTGCGGGCTGGCTCGGTCGTCCTGGGCGATGTGATCTGCTTCGAGGTCGCCTACGACGAGGTCGTCCATGACGCCGTCACCGCAGGCGGGCGAGTGCTCGTGGTGCAGACGAATAACGCCACCTTCGCCGGCCTGGGTCAGCCAGAGCAGCAGGTCGCCATGTCCCGCCTGCGTGCTGTCGAGCACGGCCGCGCGGTCCTCGTCGCGGCGACGAGTGGGATCAGCGCGGTGATATCCCCGGACGGAGCCGTCGTGACCGAGATGGGGGAGGCCGATACGGGCTACCTCGTCGAGACGGTGCCACTGCGCGACACCCTCACGCTGGCCGACCGTGTCGGCCAGGTGCCCGAGTGGCTCCTTGCCGCCCTGGGTGCGGTGGCGATGCTGTGGGCTGCCGTGCGCCGCCGGGGGGTCCGACGGCACGACACGCCAGACGCATAGGCTCGTCCTGTGTCCGGAGGCGTGCTCGTGATCATCCCGACGTACAACGAGTCGGAGAGCCTCCCGGGGGTCCTCGCGCGCTTGCGCCAGGCAGTTCCCGACGCCGATGTGCTCATCGCTGACGACAACTCTCCTGACGGCACGGGGCAACTTGCTGACGCTTTCGCCGCAGCGGATGACCACGTCCATGTGCTGCATCGCGCAGGCAAGGAGGGTCTCGGCAAGGCCTACCTTGCCGGATTCGCCTGGGGGCTCGAGCGCGGCTATGACGTGCTGGTCGAGATGGATGCCGATGGCTCGCATCGCCCGGAGGAGCTGCCGCGCCTGCTCGAGCAGATCCCGCACTCTGATGTCGTGCTGGGATCGCGCTGGGTGCCGGGGGGCTCGGTGGTGAACTGGCCAGCATCGCGCAGAGTGCTCTCCCAGGGCGGCAGCCTCTACACCCGGCTTGCCCTGGGAATCCCCACGCGGGACGCCACCGGGGGCTATCGGGCGTTCCGAGCCAGTGCCCTGCGCTCCCTGGATCTCGCAACGGTGGAGTCCAATGGGTACTGCTTCCAGATCGACCTGCTGTGGCGGGCGCTGCAGCGTGGGCTCGTCGTGCGTGAGGTCCCCATCACCTTCGTGGAGAGGGAGGCCGGCACCTCGAAGATGAGCCGGCGGATCGTGCGAGAGGCGCTGGTCAATGTCGCACGCTGGGGAGCAGCGCATCGTTGGGCACAGGTGAGCGGTCGATCATGACGAGGCGCTGGGGCTGCCTCGTGCTGATCGCCTATCCCATCGTCGAGATCGCGGTCGCCGTGGTCCTCGCCCAGGTCATCGGGTGGTGGTGGGTGCTCGTCCTCGTGGTGGCGTGCATCGTGCTCGGTCTCGGGCTCGTGCGCTACGCACTCAGCGCAACCGGCCGATCCCTGGGGGTGGCCATCGCGTCCCTGCAG
>JBIIDD010000176.1:0-3870 GCA_044238565.1 Candidatus Nanopelagicales bacterium | reverse complement strand
GCCTCTAGGGTCTGCCTCGAAGATGTCCGACATTCGGATATCACGAGGGATCGGACCCCGATTAGGTCCTAGGAAGCCCCGCGCGTACACTTGACGGGCTGATCATCGGGCCCCCCCGTTCGTCTGCCACCCCCTCCCTTCGGAGCGGGGTTGCGAGCGTGCGAGAGGCCCGATCGGAGGAGAGCAGAGGGCATGGCAAAGAAGGACGGCGCGATCGAGCTCGAGGGCACGATCACCGAATCCTTGCCCAATGCGATGTTCCGAGTGGAACTGGACAACGGTCACAAGGTCCTGGCCCACATCAGCGGGAAGATGCGGATGCACTACATCCGAATCCTCCCCGATGACCGTGTCGTCGTGGAGCTGTCGCCCTACGACCTGACTCGGGGTCGCATCGTCTACAGGTACAAGTGACAGCAGTGATAGAGCAGTCAGGTAGAGAGTTGGGATTCCGGTGAAGGTCAAGCCGAGCGTCAAGAAGATCTGCGACAAGTGCAAGGTGATCCGTCGTCACGGTCGGGTCATGGTCATCTGCGACAACGTCCGCCACAAGCAGCGCCAGGGCTGACACACGTCGCGCGTGCGAGGGGAGACAACCCGGACACGCCCCCCACGTCCCAACCGGAACGTGGATCGCGGTACCCGACACCCGCTGCCGGCACGTGCAGGCAGCGGGACGCCACCCTCGGACGAGAGGCCGAGGACCCCTCCGGGTGGAGGGGACCGGTACCGCCCCGACACCTCTCGCGATAGGAAGAAGAGGACACCCATGGCACGTCTCGTAGGCGTCGACCTGCCCCGCGATAAGCGGATGGCCGTCGCGCTCACCTACATCTACGGGGTCGGCCGCTCGCGCGCCGCCGAGGCGCTGGTAGCGACCGGCATCAGCCCCGACCTGAGGGCTCGCGACCTCACCGACGACCAGCTCATCGCCCTGCGCGACTGGATCGAGGCCAACCTGCGCGTTGAGGGTGACCTCCGCCGCGAGGTTGCGGCTGATATCCGGCGCAAGGTCGAGATCGGCTGCTACCAGGGCATCCGGCATCGCCGTGGCCTGCCCGTGCATGGTCAGCGCACCCACACCAACGCCCGCACCCGCAAGGGTCCCCGCAAGACCGTCGCCGGCAAGAAGAAGGCCGGCAAGAAGTAGTCCGCGGGTCTGCGCGTCTGGCAACCGCCGGCGACCAGCGGACCGATGACCTCAGGAGTAAATGACATGCCTCCCAAGACCGGAGCAAAGGCGGGCGCCAAGAAGGTGCGCCGCAAAGAAAAGAAGAACATCGCCCACGGGCAAGCTCACATCAAGAGCACGTTCAACAACACGATCGTCTCCATCACCGACCCCAGCGGTGCCGTCATCGCCTGGTCCAGCTCGGGCCAGGTCGGCTTCAAGGGCAGCCGCAAGTCGACGCCGTTCGCGGCCCAGCTCGCCGCTGAGTCGGCCGCGCGCCGCGCCATGGAGCACGGCATGCGCAAGGTCGACGTGTTCGTCAAGGGTCCCGGCTCCGGCCGCGAGACCGCCATTCGCTCCCTCCAGGCAACCGGCCTCGAGGTTGGCTCGATTCAAGACGTCACCCCGGTCCCCTTCAACGGGTGCCGCCCGCCCAAGCGCCGCCGCGTCTGAGAACGGAGAACTGACACATCATGGCTCGTTACACCGACGCGGACTGCAAGCGCTGCCGACGCGAGAAGACCAAGCTCTTCCTCAAGGGCTCCAAGTGCGAATCACCGAAGTGCCCCTTCGAGAAGCGCCCCTACCCCCCTGGCCAGCACGGTCGCGGCCGCTCCAAGGACAGTGAGTACCTGCTGCAGTTGCGCGAGAAGCAGAAGGCGACCCGCATCTACGGCGTCCTCGAGAAGCAGTTCCGCAACTACTACGAGGAGGCGCAGCGTCGCTCCGGCAAGACCGGCGACAACCTCATGCGCATTCTCGAGTCTCGACTCGACAACGTCGTCTACCGGGCTGGCTTCGCCAAGTCGCGCGACATGGCCCGCCAGCTGGTGGGGCACGGCCACTTCACGGTCAATGGCCACAAGGTCGACATCCCGTCGTACCGCGTCCAGGCCAACGACATCATCGAGGTGCGTCCGGGCTCGCGCGAGATGACCCCCTTCGTCGTCGCGCACGCCGAGATCGGTGAGCGTCCGGTCCCGGCGTGGCTCGAGGTCATCCCGTCGCAGATGCGGATTCTCGTGCACTCGCTGCCTTCTCGCCAGGTCATCGATACCCCGGTCCAGGAGCAGCTCATCGTCGAGCTCTACTCCAAGTAGCCGTCACACTTCCCCCAACCCGACGTCAAATAGCGGTCGTCGCCGAAAGGACATCACGTGCTCATCACGCAGCGCCCCATCCTCACCGAGGAGCCGATCAGCGAGTTCCGTTCTCGCTTCGTGCTCGAGCCCCTCGAGCCGGGTTTTGGCTACACCCTGGGCAACTCGATGCGCCGCACCCTGCTCTCCTCCATCCCGGGTGCTGCCGTCACGAGCATCCGCATCGACGGCGTGCTCCACGAGTTCACGACCATCCCGGGCGTCAAGGAGGACGTCACCGAGCTGATCCTCAACATCAAGCAGCTCGTGGTCTCCTCCGATCACGACGAGCCCGTCGTGATGTACCTGCGCAAGCAGGGCCCCGGTGCGGTCGTCGCGGCAGACATCGCCCCGCCGGCCGGCGTTGAGGTGCACAACCCCGATCTCCACATCGCGACCCTGAATGACAAGGGCAAGCTCGAGATGGAGCTGGTCGTCGAGCGTGGCCGCGGCTATGTCTCAGCGACGCTCAACAAGCAGCCTGGCCAGGAGATCGGCCGCATCCCGGTCGATTCGATCTACTCGCCGGTCCTCAAGGTCACCTACAAGGTCGAGGCGACCCGCGTCGAGCAGCGCACGGACTTCGACAAGCTGGTGCTCGACGTGGAGACGAAGCCCTCGATGCTCCCGCGCGACGCCGTCGCCTCTGCGGGCAAGACGCTCGTGGAGCTCTTCGGCCTGGCGCGCGAACTCAACGTCGACGCCGAGGGCATCGACATCGGCCCGTCCCCGGCAGATGCATTCGTGGCCGAGCAGTTGTCGACTCCGATCGAGCAGCTCGACCTCACGGTCCGCTCCTACAACTGCCTCAAGCGCGAAGGCATCCACACTGTCGGCGAGCTCATCGGCCGCAGCGAGGCCGACCTTCTCGACATCCGCAATTTCGGCGCCAAGTCGATCGACGAGGTCAAGGTCAAGCTCGTCACCCTCGGCCTCGCACTCAAGGACAGCCCTCCCGGCTTCGACCCCGGGGCCGCCGTCTACTTCAGCGATGACGAAGACGACGACGACCTCGGCTACGTCGAGGACGAGCAGCTCTAACCGATCAGCCACCCGCGACAAGGAGTAATGACATGCCTACCCCAACCAAGGGTCCCCGCCTGGGTGGCGGACCGGCGCACGAGCGCCTGATGCTGGCTAACCTCGCCACGGCGCTCTTCGAGCACGGCCGCATCACGACCACGGAGGCGAAGGCCAAGCGCCTGCGTCCCCTGGCGGAGCGACTCATCACCTTCGCCAAGCGCGGTGACCTCTCAGCGCGTCGGCGAGTGCTCACGGTGGTGCGTGACAAAGACGTCGTGCACGTCCTCTTCACCGAGATCGGCCCGCGCTACCAGACGCGACAGGGTGGCTACACCCGCATCGTCAAGGTGGGCCCGCGCAAGGGCGACAACGCTCCCATGGCCGTGATCGAGCTCGTCGAGCCGCTGGCGGAGCAGGTTGTCGCTGAGGCCACGGGTGCGACGAAGCGCGCCGCCAAGGAGAAGGCTGCGGCCAAGCCAGCCGCCGCCGCAGCTCCTGCTGCCGCAGCTGCTGCAGAACCTGCTGCCGAAGAAGCCG
>JBIIDD010000175.1:0-3876 GCA_044238565.1 Candidatus Nanopelagicales bacterium | reverse complement strand
AACACGGACGGCCGGGGCGAGCCGCGTGACCGTGACGATCGGATCCTCGTCCTGCGGCTGACCGCCTAGCCGACCTGTGGACCGAACGTCCCGGCTATGGACACTCATGCGAGGCCGTACATCTCCACAACCGGGATGTTCAGCGCGTGATGTGCGCCATCAGCTCTCGCTGACGCCAGAATCGGCGCGCGTCAGCTATCGCTGACGCCGAGCCGCTCCAGCAGCAGCTCGCGCACCTTGCCCGCATCGGCCTGCCCGCGCGTCGCCTTCATGACCGCGCCCACGATCGCACCGGCTGCCTGCACCTTGCCGCCGCGGATCTTCTCCGCGACATCGGGCTGCGCGGCGAGGGCCTCATCGATAGCGGCCAGCAGAGCACCGTCATCGGAGACGACGGCGAGCCCGCGCGCGGCCACGACCTCATCGGGTGAGCCCTCGCCCGCGATGACTCCCTCGAAGACCTGGCGGGCGAGCTTGTCGTTGAGCGCCCCGGTCGCGATGAGCTGCTCGACTCGGGCGATGTCGTCGGGTGTGACCGCAAGCGAGGCCGGCTCGACGCCGGACTCGTGTGCGATGCGGGTGAACTCCCCCGCCCACCACTTGCGCGCGGCGTCAGGCGCGACTCCTGCCGCGACCGCCTCCTCGACGAGTGCGAGTACGCCGGCATTGACGAGGGTGGCCATCTCGAAGTCGCCGATCCCCCACTCCTGTGCCAAGCGGGCGCGACGCACGGACGGCTGCTCAGGCAGGGTGCCGCGCAGCTCCTCGACCCATTCGCGCGACGGGGCGATGGGGACGAGATCGGGCTCGGGGAAGTAGCGGTAGTCCTCCGCGTGCTCCTTGGAGCGGCCGGGCGTAGTCACGCCCGTGTCCTCATGGAAGTGACGCGTCTCCTGCACGACCCGGCCACCGGAGGTGAGCACCGCCGCCTGGCGCTCGATCTCGGATCGCACGGCACGCTCCACGGAGCGCAGGGAGTTGACGTTCTTGGTCTCCGACCGCGTGCCCCAGGGCTCGCCGGGGAGGTTGAGGGAGACGTTGGCGTCGCAGCGCAGAGACCCCTCCTCCATCTTGACGTCGGAGACACCGAGACCCCGCATGATGTCGCGCAGCTCGGTGACATAGGCGCGAGCGACCTCGGGCGCGAGAGCGCCCGTGCCGGTCACCGGCTTCGTGACGATCTCCACGAGCGGGATCCCCGCACGGTTGTAGTCAACGAGGGAGTGATCGGCCCCGTGGATGCGGCCCGTCGCACCGCCGGCGTGCGTGAGCTTGCCGGTGTCCTCCTCCAGGTGCACCCGCTCGATCCCCACACGCACGACCATCGGACCATCATCCGTGGGCACCGTGACATCGAGGTAGCCGTCGACGCACAGGGGCTCGTCGTACTGGCTGACCTGGTAGTCCTTGGGCATGTCGGGATAGAAGTAGTTCTTGCGCGCCATGCGGCACCACTCGGCGATGGAGCAGTTGAGCGCGAGACCGATGCGGATGGTCGACTCGATCGCCATGGCATTCATCACCGGCATCGACCCAGGCAGTCCCAGGCACACCGGGCACACCTGGGTGTTGGGCGGCGCACCGAAGGCCGTGGGGCAGCCGCAGAAGATCTTGGACTCCGTGCCGAGTTCGACGTGGACCTCCATGCCGATGACCGGCTCGAACTCCGCGACGGCTTCGGCGAAGGGGATGGTGGCACTCACAGCGACGGCACCTCCTCGATGAGCAGGTGGCCCCATCGGTCGCGCAGCGCTCCTTCGAGCGCTCCGCCGACGAGGTAGAGGCGGTCGTCGGCCATGGGCGGCGCCATGACCTGGAGTCCCACGGGCAGGGAATCCTCGGGGGCCAGGCCGACGGGCAGCGACATCGCGCAGTTGCCCGCCATGTTGACGGGAATCGTCGCGACATCGTTGAGATACATCGCGAGCGGGTCGTCGACCTTCTCCCCGATGCGGAAGGCCGTGGTGGGCGCAGTGGGCGACACGAGTACGTCGCACTGCGCGAAGGCAGCATCGAAGTCGCGCTGGATGAGGGTGCGGACCTTCTGCGCCTGGCCGTAGTAGGCGTCGTAGTAACCACTGGAGAGCGCATAGGTGCCGAGCATGATGCGTCGCTTCACCTCAGGGCCGAAACCCGCCTCGCGCGTGAGTGACATGACCTCTTCGACGGAGTGACTGCCGTCGTCGCCGACGCGCAGGCCGTAGCGCATGCCGTCGAAGCGAGCGAGATTGGAGGAGCACTCACTCGGCAGGATGAGGTAGTAGGCGCCCAGTGCGTATTCGAAGTGCGGACAGGAGACCTCGACGACCTCGGCACCGAGGTGCTCGAGGATCTCCACCGCCTCGCGGAAGCGCTGCTCGACACCCGCCTGGTAGCCCTCACCCGTGAGCTCGCGCACGAGCCCGATGCGCATGCCGCGCACGTCGGCGCGCGCAGCGGCGGCGACGACATCGGGCATGGGGTCGGGGATCGATGTCGAGTCACGCGGGTCGTGCCCGCCGATTGCCGCGTGCAGCAACGCGGTGTCCATGACGGTGCGGGCGCAGGGGCCGGCCTGGTCGAGGCTAGAGGCCAACGCGACGAGGCCGTAGCGCGAGACCCCGCCGTACGTCGGCTTGACGCCGACCGTGCCGGTGACGGCCGCGGGCTGGCGAATCGATCCACCCGTGTCGGTGCCGATCGCGAGCGGTGCCTCGAAAGCTGCGACTGCGGCGGCGGAGCCGCCACCCGATCCACCGGGAATGCGGTCGAGATCCCAGGGATTGTGCGTGGGCCCGTACGCCGAGTGCTCGGTGGAAGAGCCCATCGCGAACTCGTCCATGTTGGTCTTGCCCAGGATCGGGATCCCGGCCGCACGCAGGCGCTCGACCACGGTGGCGTCGTAGGGCGGTCGCCACCCCTCGAGGATGCGCGAGCCGCAGGTGGTGGGCACGCCCTTCATCGCGAGGATGTCCTTGAGGGCGAGGGGTACGCCGGCGAGCGGACCGAGCGGATCGCCCGCGGCCCGGCGCGCATCGACGTCATCCGCGGTCGCCAGAGCGCCCTCGGCATCGACGTGGAGGAAGGCGTGGACTCGATCGTCGACGTCGGCGATGCGGTCGAGGTGAGCCTGGGTGACCTCGCGTGCGCTCACCTCGCCCTCGGCGATGGCCCCGGCGAGCGTGGCCGCGCTCTGGCGGATGAGGTCGCGCTCCAGCGGCGTGCTCACTCCTGCTCCTCGAGGATGCGCGGGACTCGGAAGCGGTCGTCCTCCACCGAGGGCACCGCCGCGAGCGCCTCGTCACGCGTGAGACCCGGGGTCACCCGATCGGGGCGGGTGACGTTGACCAGGGGCACGGGATGCGACGTCGGCGGGATGTCGTCGGCGGCGACCTCCGAGACGCGCGCTACGGACGTCAGGATGACGTCGAGTTGCTCGGCGTAGTGGTCAAGCTCGTCCTCAGCCAGGTCGAGGCGGGCGAGGCGGGCGAGGTGCGCGACCTCCGCGCGGGTGATCGCGGACATGGGCCCAGTCTAGGGACCGGGTTCACTCCCCCGACGAGGCCATCGCACGGGCGGCATCGGCCCCGTCGTCGAGAAGCGCGCGGAAGCCGGCAACGCCGAGAACAGGCACCCCGAGGGCGACCGCCTTTTCGTACTTCGACGAGGTCGATGCACCCGCGGCGACGAGGAAGTCGGTCTTCTTCGACACCGAGCCCGAGACCTTGCCGCCGCGCTCCTGCACCGCGGCGGTGGCCTCGTCGCGCGTGAACCCCTCGAGCGACCCGGTGATGACGACGGTGACGCCGTCGAGGATCCCGGGCCCGGATGCCACGCGCTCGTCGGCAAGTCGCACCCCTGCGGCTCGCCACTTGTCGATGACCTCGCGATGCCAGG
>JBIIDD010000174.1:0-3884 GCA_044238565.1 Candidatus Nanopelagicales bacterium | reverse complement strand
GGCGGGCGCGATGAGCCCGGCGATGAGGGCGGCGCTCCCGCCCAGGGCCAGCAGCTTGGCGCTCGAACGTCCCACGGTGACCTCCCCTGGGGCGCCTCGTGCGCCCATTTCGGGGAGGCTAGGGGAGCCGAGACGCAGGAGTCAACGCGAGTGACTTTTTTGGTCGATCCGGTCGAGGAGGGTGTCCAGGCCCCAGAGGAAGGCCGCCTCGTTGGTGGCGTCGACCTGCACGGCGGAGGCCGTCACGCGGGCCATCGCCGGATCGGCGACCGCGGCGTGCCGCTCCCGACGGGACTCCAGGTGCAGGGGCGCACCCGCGAAGTCGAAGAGGGACGCGCCGATCGTGTAGGACTCCAGCACCTGGTAGACCACGGGCAGTTCGGCCTCGGCCACGCCGAGCTCGCGCAGCGCCCCGAGGACGACAACCTCCATCTGCGAAGCGCCAGCCCTCGCCCCGCCGGTGGTGACGAAGATCGTCGACGCACCCGGGTAGCGGTGGAACATCCGCCGCAGCTCCAGGGCGATCGTGGCGATGCGCCCGCGGGGATCAGCCGGGAGGACGAGACCCTCGGCCACCTGGCCAATGAGGTATTCGAGGGTCTCCGCCAGCAGGTCGTCGCGGTCGGCAAAGTGGCGGTAGATCGCCGTGCGATGCAGGCCGAGTCGCTCCCCCAGGGCCTGGAGGGTCAGGGCGTCGGGCCCCTGCTCGTCGAGGATGTCCACGGCGGCCCGGAGCATGGCCAGGCGGGTGCGCTCCCCCTTGCGCAGCGGCTGGGTGGCCGAGGCGGGAGTGGCGGGCATGTCGCGATGCTAGACCCTCCGTGTCGTCGGCTCGGCTGGGGAATTGGCCGTTGACCGCGCCTGGACACCCCTCCATCGGGCACGATGACCCAGGTTTGTCACCTGTCGTGACATATCCGGACGGGGAGGATCCATCATGGCCGGACGCCACTGGGGCAAGCAGGCAGTCGTGAGCGGCGCCCTAGGCATGGCAGTGGGCGCATCGCTCCTCGTCGCGCCAGGGGCCCAGGCGGCACCGGTGGTCGAACGCGCTCCGAAGGTCATCGCCGGGAAGCTCGCCACCCCTCCCGCGCTCTCCCTGTCCGGGCACCTGGTCTCCCCCGGACGCGTCGGTGGTCAAGCCATCTTCGACGTCGTGCTCGCGAGCACCTCGCCCGGAGGGAAGGCGATCAGGGGGCTCGAGGTGCGCATCGCCGCACCGCGGGGCACGTCGTTCGCCAGAGTCAGTGGCAAAGGCTGGCGGTGCGACCGGACGGCCGACCGGAGCATCGCCACGTGCGCGCATCCGCGGACACTCGGTCGTGACGAGAACCCGCCGCACATCCGCGCGATCCTCGCCGTGAGCGACACCTTCGTCGGACGCAGGGCGGAGATCCGCGGCTGGGCTCGCTGGCGGGGTGAGCGCACACGCGGAGGATCGTGGGTGGTCAGCGAGCGCAACGACGTACCCGTCTATCCACGTGCCACGCTCACGGTGTCGCCGAGCGCTCCCGTCGTCACTGTCTTCCGCAATGGCACGGACCAGCAGCGGCAGTTCCAGCTCACGGCGCAGATCGGTCGGCTCGAGGGCCAGCACGCCTCCCTCGCCTGGCGCCAGATCTCGGGCCCCAAGGTCCTCTTCCTCTCCCCAAGGAAGATCGCCGACGTCGATACCTCCGCCGAGCAACTGGTGCAGGTGACGACGACACCCAAGAGACAGCGCTATGTCTTCGCCGCGCGGGTGGTCGCCCAGGGCCAAGTGGTGGAGAAGCGCGTGAGCGTGATGACCCGCGGTGGCGAACTGCTGGGCGAGGTGGACGCGGCGACGCCGAGCGAGGCAGCAATCGCGGAGTCGACCGAGCTCACACCGCTGGAGGGGTCTGCCCGCGTGGAGAGCAGGCATGACCTGCGCATCGACGGGCCGTCCGTGGCCGCGGTCGGCACGAGCGTCACCCTGCGTGCAGGTGGGAGCCAGGCCGCCCGCGGAGAGTTGCGATGGACTATCGACGGCGCTCCCGCGGGCACGGGACGCACCCTGCGGGTGCGCACGCCGGCAGCTCCGGGGGATACGGCGCTCGTCGACATCGAAGCCACCCTGCCCTCCGGCGCAATCGTGCGGGCGGGGCACGTGCTGATGGCCGAGCCACGCGGCGCCCAGGCTCCGCGCGCGATCACGCCGCGCAATAGGTCGGAGTTCTGCCAGATCGCCGAGTCCATCAAGGGCGATGGCACCCGGGTCTTCGAGCTGGGCTCCAAGAAGGAGCAGCGCTTCACCTTCAACTACGACAGGACAACCATCGGGGAGGGTGTCTTCGACGCTGCCGGCACGTGCACCGGATCGGGTGAGATCACGATCACGGGAGCCACCTTCGTGCACTCCGAGAACGTCCGCTTCGGCAATGTCACGGCGACCCTCGATGCGAGCAGTCTGACGATCACCCAGGGGCGCATGACGGTCAACTCCACCCTCGCCAACCGACTCACGGACAAGATCGGGCTCGACATCACGGGCACGATCGCGTCCTCCCTGTCGACCTCGGGATTCGGGCTCGCGGAGGGATCGGCCACGTTCGCACCCGTCGCCGTCGATGGATCCACGCCGGTGAGCCCCTTCTCGCTCTTCCTCGACGAGCCCGACGGCTGGGAGTTCCTGCCCGATGCCTCGCAGGTCACCTTCGGCACCGGGCTGAGCGAGGCCCTCGCCATCCGGCTCACGCAGGTGGCCACATCCCCGCCCAATGCCCAGGGCACGCGCGGCACGGCGTCGCTCTCGGTCGACATCCTGGGCAATGCGCCGGTCAAGGCGAAACTCGCCGTCGCCAATCTCACGCTCGGCGAGACTCCCAAGGGCGGACTCCTCATGGTCGAGTCAGCCAAGGCGAACGTCGTCCCGACGTCTGACAAGAAGGGTGTCGACTTCGCCGTCTCGCTGCCCATCACCTGCCAGGGAGGGTGGGAATCACCGGAGTGCGAGCTCTTCGGCGGCTTCCGCTTCAAGGGGATCTCACTCGACTGGACCACTCGGGAGAAGACCCTCAGCGCGACGGCGGCGATCGCCTTCGGCGCCAACAAGACCTACGCGCTCACCTTCACCGGGAAGTACCGCGGCGACAGGGACTGGGACATCGCGGTCGAGAATCCCAAGGACTGGGAGCTCGGCCAGGGCATGACCTTCAGCAATCTCAAGGGCTCGATCGCGTCGAAGCCCCAGGGGGAGGCCGCGGACATCACCATGTCGATCACGGGCACCTTCAGCGGCCTGTCGCTCGGGAGCGCGGCCAAGGTATCCGAGGTCACGCCGCGGCTTACCAACGAGTGCCCGGCCGGTGCGGCATCCGAGTGCAGCCTGTCGGAGATGAAGCTCTACGTGACGGCCAAGATCCAGGCGCAACTGCCCGGCAAGACCGCGCCCGCGACCTTCGAGGCGCGAGCCGACATCAATCTCACGACCCTCGCCTTCCAATTCGAGAGCGGGATGAGCGGACTCGACGTCGGTCCCGAGGCGCTCAAGCTCCAGGACGTCAAGGTCGTCATCAGCCGCGGGGTCGCCACCGCGTGCGCGCCGAAGGGCACGGATCCACCCAAGACCAGCGGCGTCACGGTGCGCTTCGCCGGCACCGCCGAGGTGCTCCAGGTGACCTACACCGTCAACGTGCAGAGCGACGCGCGCGGCCTGTGCCTGTGGGGATCCGGTGACAACATCGCTCTCGGCGGCGGCCTTGAGGCGGTCTCGCCGATCCTGGCCTACACGACGTATGCCGACGGGGCATCGGTGGAGGGTGCGCCGTACTCGATTGATGCCAACAAGGTCGTCCTCGCAGGCGGCTTCCTCTTCCCCGACTCCCTCAAGCAGCGGTTCGACATCCCCGGGGAGGGCGTGACCT
>JBIIDD010000173.1:0-3892 GCA_044238565.1 Candidatus Nanopelagicales bacterium | reverse complement strand
TCGGCGACCGCCCCTGGGACGACGTGCACGGTGCGCAGGAGGCGGGCATGCGCGCCATCCTCATCCCGCACTCCCGGCTGGGCGAACAGGCGGTCGACATCGATGTCACACCCGATGCCGTGGTGGAGCGCCTCGGCGATGTGCTGGACGTCGTGCTCGGCTGGAGGATCCAGGCGTGACTCCGGAGTGGTACGTCATCGTGCTGCTCTGCGCCGTCGCCGCCGCGGCGGGCTGGGTCGACGCCGTCAGCGGCGGGGGTGGGCTCCTCCAACTTCCCGCTTTGCTCATCGCCCTGCCCGCCGACAAGCCGGCCCTCGCACTGGGGACCAACAAGCTGTCGTCGATCTTCGGGACCTCCGCGGCGGCCATCACCTACGGCCGCATCGAGATGCCGCGGCTGCGGACGGCGCTGCCGATGGCCGGTGCAGCCTTCGCTGGTGCCGCGGCCGGGTCGCTCATGGCCATCCACCTGCCCGCGGCGGTCTATCGCCCGATCATCCTCGTCGCACTCGTCCTGGTCTGGCTCTTCATTGCCTTCCGCCGCGACTTCGGGCTTACCTCGCGTGAAGTCTCACGCCGCAGGCACCTGGTCACCGCGATCGTCGGGGGCGTGGCCATCGGCTTCTACGACGGCGCGGTTGGTCCGGGCACCGGGTCCTTCCTCATCGTGCTGCTCGTCGCCGCGGTTGGCTACACCTTCCTCCAGGCGTCGGCCACCGCCAAGATCGTCAACGTCGGCACCAACGCCGCATCGCTCATCGTCTTCGGCCTCAGTGGATCGGTGCTGTGGACTCTCGGCCTGCTCATGGCCGCGTGCAATGTCGCGGGGGCCATCATCGGGGCGCGCACGGCGATCGCCCGGGGGAGCGGCTTCGTCCGCATCGTGCTCCTAGCCGTCACCGGTGCCCTGATTGCCGTTCTGGCCTGGCAGACGATCGCGGTCGTGTAGGCCGCCGCGGGTGCTAGCGCCCCGGGAAGGCCGCGGTGGCCCCTCCCCAGGCGACGGATCTCACCGAGCACTCGCACGCCGAGAGCACCGCATTGCGCCGATCACCGCCGGTGACCTCCGCCGCGAGATCGGCGTACGCCGCGGCGAGCCGTGCCTCCACGCCCGCGAGGAGTGCGCGTGCGGACTGGGGTGAGTCCACCGGCCCGGTGAGGTAGCCGCCGGGGGCGCCGGATTCGTCCGAGTCGCTCGCACGAGTGCGCAGGGCGAGGACGCGCGCGCGGTGGGCTGCGAGGCCGCCCAGTGCAAGGTCACGCTCGGCCCCCTCGAGCCAGGGACTGGCGACACCGTAGGCGTAGAGCGCCGCCTCCTCTCCGAGGATCGCCGCGAGGAGGGCGGTGTCGGCAGCAGGCTTCATGCGATGCCTCGCAGGTACTCGACGTGGCCCGCCTCCGAGGCGGCGATCAGGGCGGTCAGGCGCGCAAGGTCGGTGTCAGATGCTGCCTCGCACGCGGCGGTTCGCTGCGCGATGGCCTGCTTCTCGGCGTCGCTCAGCGCCGTGAGCGCTTCGGCGCGCGTGCCGACCGCGGGTGCGCTGGAGGCGGGAGCGGGCGATCCCATCGCCTCCGCATGTGCGGCGTGCTCGTCGCGGATCGTGGAGAGGTCGCTGGCGAGCGCAGGATGTGCGGCGATGACCGCGTCGTAGAGCGCGATGATCGCGGCCTCCTGCGCGGCGACGTCGGCTCGCACCTGGGCGTCGGCGTCGGGCTCAGGCGCGGGGGTATCGGTCGGAGCCGGCGCCGGGCTCGGGGAGCACGCTGCCGCGACGAGGGCTGCTCCCATGAGGGCCGAGCCGCCGATGAGTGCGCGCCGCGTGAGGGGTCCCCGCCTGGGAGCGTCGGGGGTCTCGTGGCCATGCACGACGGTCAGCATGCCACGGGACGAGGTACCCTCGGGCTGTCGGATGCGGCGTGCCGCAGACGACGGATGCGACACGTGAATACCGGACACGTGAACACGGCGTGATGAGGGAGGTGCCATGGGACGTCCCTCGCGCGCGGATGATGACGCAGCAGTCCGCGCCCTGCTTGAGCCCGTCGTCGCCTCCCTTGGCCTCGACCTCGAAGATCTCGACGTGCAGGCGTCGGGTCGCCGTCGGCGCGTGGGCGTCGTCGTGGACCGCGACGGTGGGGTCGACCTTGATGGCATCGCTGAGGCGAGCAAGGCTGTCTCCGACGCCCTCGACTCCTCCGATGCGATGGGCGACGATCCCTACACCCTCGAGGTCACCTCACCCGGCATCGATCGACCGCTGACCCTCCCTCGGCACTGGCGCCGTAATGTCGGCCGCCGCGTGCGCCTGCACGTCAGTGATGGTTCGACCGTCGAGGGACGCGTCCGCGAGGTGGACGACGACGGTGTCGTGCTGGCCACGGACATCAAGGGCAAGCCGGAGTCCGCGGAGCGGCGCATCCCGTGGCCGGACGTGGTGCGCGGTGAGGTCCAGGTGGAATTCCGCAGGCCGGATTCGGCCCTGACCGCGACCGATGACGAGGAGGAGTGATGGATATCGACGTGAGCGCGCTCAAGGCGCTCGTGAGGGAGAAGGAACTCTCCTGGGATCTCGTCGTCGACTCGATCGAGCAGGCGCTCCTCATGGCGTACCAGCGCACCGAGGGTGCGGCCGCAGATGCCCGCGTCGAGCTCGACCGCAAGACCGGTCACGTCACGGTGTGGGCCCGCGAGGCCCCACCGTCGGGGGAGCAGGTGGCGGGCGAGGTCGTGCCCGAGCCCCGCGAGTACGACGACACTCCCACCGACTTCGGGCGCGTAGCGGCGGCCACGGCCCGCCAGGTGCTCCTCCAGCGCCTGCGCGATGCCGAGAGCGACCGCACCTTCGGCGAATTCTCGGGCACCGAGGGCGACCTCGTCTCCGGCGTGATCCAGCAGGGCAGCGATCCCCGGGTCGTGCGCGTCGATCTCGGCAAGGTCGAAGCGGTTCTGCCGCCTTCGGAGCAGGTGCCGGGTGAGTCCTACCCCCATGGCACGCGCATCAAGTGCGTCGTCACAGGTGTGCGCAAGGGCCCTCGCGGGCCGCAGGTGACGGTCTCGCGATCGCATCCTGCGCTCGTGCGCGGGCTCTTCGCTCTCGAGGTGCCGGAGATCGCCGACGGCAGCGTGGAGATCGCGGGCCTCGCGCGCGAGGCTGGGCACCGCACGAAGATCGCCGTCAAGTCCACCGTCCCCGGCCTCAATGCGAAGGGTGCCTGCATCGGGCCCATGGGCCAGCGGGTCCGCCAGGTCATGAGCGAGCTGGGTGGCGAGAAGATCGACATCGTCGACTTCAGCGAGGACCCGGCCGAGCTCGTGGCCCATGCCCTGTCGCCTGCTCGCGTGAGCAAGGTGGAGATCGTCGACCCTGTGGCACGGGCCGCCCGGGTGACGGTCCCGGACTATCAACTCTCCCTGGCGATCGGCCGGGAGGGGCAGAACGCTCGACTCGCCGCCCGCCTCACGGGCTGGCGGATCGATATCCGCCCCGACACCGAGGCCGAGAGCCCTTCCTCGGCCCCGACGCCGTCCTGACGGCACCGGTGCCCGGAGACCGGCCCCACGGCGTTACACTCGGGCGTCCGAGTGGATCCGACCCGGGACCGATGTGAGCGCAGCCCGCACCTCGAGCGTGCGCATGTGCATCGGCTGCCGGGAGCGGGGCTCACCGGAAGGCCTCCTCAGGGTGGTCCTCGACGCCGGAGCTGTGAGCCCCGACCCGCAGGCCATCCGACGAGGCCGGGGAGCGTGGTTGCACCCCGGCTGCGTGGAGGTCGCCGAGCGCCGCAAGGCGTTCACCCGCGCACTGCGAGCCACCGCCGCACCGGATCTCACGGTGCTGAGGGAGTTCGTCGAGCGCATGCACACGTCCGAAGCACCGTAGTCGCGAAAGAT
>JBIIDD010000171.1:0-3903 GCA_044238565.1 Candidatus Nanopelagicales bacterium | reverse complement strand
ATGCGCGCCAGGGTGCCCATCGCGACCCGATGGCGCTCGATCCGACGGGCCTGGTCGTCATCGTGACGGCGTAGCCACATCGGGATGAGTACGGCGGCCCACAGGGCAACGATCGCCACATAGATCAGACCCGTCACATCAGTGAACGTTAGGTGTCCCGGCCCCCCGAATGGGGGACCTGGACATCCGACGAGCCTCGTGTCGCGCTAGGCGCTGGGACTCACCCGGGAGGAGAGCCACCTCGCGAGCAGGCCCTCGGGCACCTCGTTCGCGCAGAGCGCGAAGGTCAGGTGGTCGCGCCAGTCACCGTCGATGTGGAGGTAGCGCTCGCGCAGACCCTCGGCCCGGAAGCCCAGCTTCTCGACCACGCGTAGCGAGGCCGAGTTCTCCGGACGGATGTTGATCTCCACGCGATGCAGCCCCACTTCGCGGAAGCAGTGGTCCGTCGCCATCGCTACGGCCGTCGGCATGATGCCGCGGCCGGCCATGCGCTGATCGATCCAATAGCCGACGTAGCAACTGAGCAGTGAACCGCGGGCGATACCCCCCACCGTCACCTGACCGGAGAATGCACCGTCGACCGTGAGAGCGAAGGGGAGGCTGCGTCCCTCGCGCGCCTCGGCGCGAAGCCGACGCACCATGGAGGCGTACGTCGCGGGAGCGTCGTGCTCCGCGAGCGGCAGGGTCGCCTCCCACGGTCGCAGCCACCGAGCATTGCGCGTGCGCACCTCGCGCCAGGCAGTGGCATCGCGCAGTCGGAGAGGACGCAACTCGATACGTCCTTCGCGCAGCCGCGCGGGCCAGCCGTGGGTCATGCCGGTCGCACCCAGTGCCCGCGCTTGCCACCCGTCTTCTCATCGAGGCGAACATCGGTGATGACCGTGGCTGGGTCCACCGCCTTGACCATGTCGACGAGCGCAAGCGCTGCAACCGACACGCACGTGAGGGCCTCCATCTCCACGCCCGTGCGATCCGCGGTGCGCACGGTGGCGACGATGGCGACGGCATCGTCCTCGACCTGGAGATCGACCTCGACACCGTGGATGGCCAGGGGATGGCACAGGGGCACGAGATCGGGGGTGCGCTTGGCCGCCTGGATGCCCGCGATCCTCGCGACAGCGAGGGCGTCGCCCTTGGGAACGCCGTCACCGCGCAGGAGATCGACCACCTCGGGGGATACGTGCACTCGACCCGAAGCCGTGGCCGTGCGCACGGTGATGTCCTTACCGCTCACGTCGACCATGCGAGCGGCGCCTCGCGAATCGAGGTGCGTGAATTCGCTGCTCATCGGGAGCCTCCTCGCAGGTCCATGATGACGAGCTCCTGTCCCTGCACCACGCGGGAGACCTGCTCGGGCACGACAGCCAGTCCGTCGGCTCGGGAGAGTCCCCCGATGATGTGCGACCCCTGGCCGCCCTCGGGCTCGGCCATGACGAGTCCGTCGCGCACATGCATGCGCACACGAGCGAACTGTGTCTTGCCCATCGGTGACCCGAACTCACGCGAGCAGATCGCGTGCAGGCGCGGGCGCTGGAGTTCGCGGTATCCGAGCATCCGGCGGATGAGCGGCCGGACGAATACCTCGAAGGACACGAAGGAACTCACCGGATTGCCCGGGAGGGTGACGATGGGGGTGGTACCCACCACTCCTGACCCCTGGGGCATGCCCGGCTGCATGGCGACCTTGACGAATTCGACTCCGCCCATTCGCGTGAGGACGGCCTTGACCGTGTCGTAGGCACCCATGCTCACACCACCAGAGGTGAGGATGAGGTCACTGCGCTCGGCCTCCTGCATGAGCACGCGCTCCAACTCCTCCTCATCGTCGCGCACCGGGCCCACGCGCACGGCCTCCGCGCCTGCCTCGCGCACCGCTGCGGTGAGCATGTAGCTGTTGGAGTCCACGATCTGGCCGGCGCCCGGTTCCACTCCGGGATCGACGAGCTCGTCTCCGGTGGAGATGACGCTCACGCGCGGGCGGCGGTGAACCGGGATCTCAGCGAGCCCCACGGCAGCGAGCATCGCGATCACGCGGGCATTGATCGGCGTACCGGGCTCGAGGACCACCTCCCCTGCCGCGACGTCCTCCCCGCGGCGGCGGATATGCGCGCCGGGATCGGGGGTGCGCGTGATGGTCACGGCATCCGTGGCCGCATCAGTCCACTCCACCGGCACGACAGCCTGCGCGCCATCGGGGATGGGCGCTCCCGTCATGATGCGCACGGCGGTGCCCGGCTCCAGTCGATGCGCCGCCTCCTGCCCAGCGGCGATGTCACCGCGCACAGGCAGACGGACAGCACTTGCCTCAGACGCACCGGCGACATCGTCGACGCGCACGGCGTAGCCGTCCATCGAGCTGTTGTCGAAGGAGGGCAGGGGCCAGGTCGCTGCGACCGGTTCGGCCAGCACCAGGCCATCCGCTTCCAGCAGCGACGCACGCACACCCGGTAGCGCCTGGGCGTCTCCGAGCACGATGCGCTGGTGCTCGTCGACCGATCTCACGTCACGCCTCGCCTTCGAGTGCCAGGGGCAGCCAAGCGCGCAGGGCGGGACCGAGATCGTCCCGCTCGAGGGCCAGGCGGATCACCGCCTGCAGATAGGACAGTCGATCCCCGGTGTCGTAGCGCCGACCGGTGAAGAGGACCCCGTGGACACGGCCTGCGATCGCGAGCTCCCGCAGGGCATCGGTGAGCTGGATCTCCCCGCCTCGCCCGGGCTCGGTGCGCGCGAGCACGGCGAAGACCTCGGGATCGAGGATGTAGCGGCCGATGACCGCGAGCGAACTCGGCGCAGCAGAGGCATCCGGCTTTTCCACGAGGTCGGTGATGCGGACGACGTCGTCGGAATCGGTAGGGACCACGGCGGCGCAGCCGTAGAGGGAGATCTGATCGCGCGGCACCTCCATGAGGCAGAGCACCGAACCGCCGAGTGCGTCGCGCACGGCGATCATGCGCTCGAGCACGGCATCACGCGGATCGATCAGGTCGTCGCCCAGCAGCACGGCGAAGGGCTGATCTCCCACGTGACGCTCGGCCATGAGCACCGCGTGGCCAAGACCGAGCGCGTCACCTTGTCGCACGTAGTGGATACGGGCGAGATCATTCGACTCCGTGACGCTGCGCAGTCGCGCGGTGTCGCCCTTCGCCTCCAGGGCCGACTCCAACTCGAGGTTGCGATCGAAGTGATCCTCGAGTGGGCGCTTGCTCCGACCCGTCACAAAGAGGATGTCATCGAGGCCGGCGGCGACCGCCTCCTCAACGACGTACTGGATCGCCGGCTTGTCGACGACGGGGAGCATTTCCTTGGGGGTGGCCTTGGTCGCCGGAAGGAATCGCGTGCCGAGGCCGGCCGCGGGGATGACCGCCGTCGTCACGCGCATGGGGACACCCTAGGAGAATGCCGGGGTGGGCACCTCAGACACCGACTCATCCGCCGCAAAGGCGGCAGCGCGCGATGAGGCCCGCGCTCGTCGCCGGTCGGGGGCGCGGCCGGATCCCCGCGCCCTGGCCGATCGGGCCATGGCCCTGCTGGAGGACCTGCCCGGGCCGCGCAGGGTCACGTGCTACGCGTCGTATGGCACCGAGCCTGACACCGGTGAGCTCCGCAGCCGCCTCGCTGCCGCGGGGTACGACGTACTCCTGCCGCGGGTCCGAGGCGACGATCTCGAGTGGGTCGTCGATGGCCCCGACTCCACCCTGTCGTCGATGGGCATCGCGGAGCCGGTGGGCGCGACCGTCGACCTGATTCCCGTGCGCGCCATGCTCATTCCGGCACTTGCCGCAACACCGGACGGCGATCGGCTCGGCAAGGGCGGCGGCTACTACGACCGGGTGCTCGACCTGCTCGGCGAGATGCGCCCGCCCGTCGCTGCCATCGTGGGCGACGCCGATGTCGTGGACGCGC
>JBIIDD010000172.1:0-3903 GCA_044238565.1 Candidatus Nanopelagicales bacterium | reverse complement strand
CTGCTCAACTCCGGCGTCACAGCCATTGCCTACGAGACCGTGGAGCTCCCCGACGGGTCACTGCCTCTGCTCGCACCCATGTCGGAGGTTGCCGGACGCATGGCACCGCAGGTGGGTGCCACCGCCCTCCAGCGTGCCAACGGCGGCCGGGGCGTGCTCATGGGTGGCGTCTCGGGTGTCTACGCCGCCAAGGTCGTCGTTATCGGTGCCGGGGTGTCCGGCCTGAACGCTGCGGCGATCGCCCTGGGAATGCAGGCCGAGGTGCTCCTGCTCGACAGGAACATCGCACGACTCCGCCAGGTGGACGCGATCTACCAGGGCCACATGCAGACCGTGGCGTCCAATGCCTTCGAGATCGAACGCGCCGTCCTCGACGCCGACCTCGTCATCGGTGCCGTGCTCGTGCCCGGCGCCAAGGCCCCGACACTGGTGAGCAATGACCTGGTGTCACGCATGAAGAAGGGCAGCGTCCTCGTCGACATCGCCATCGATCAGGGCGGTTGCTTCGAGGATTCGCGACCCACCACGCATGCCGATCCGACCTTCCCCGTCCATGACTCCGTCTTCTACTGCGTGGCCAACATGCCCGGCGCCGTGCCGCACACGTCCACCTATGCCCTCACGAATGTCACGCTGCCCTACGCCGTCGAGATCGCCGACTTCGGGTGGCGCGGCGCGCTCCAGCGCGATGCGGCGCTGAGGCCGGGGCTCAATGTCCACGAGGGGCGCGTGATCTGCGCCGCAGTGGCCGAGGCCTTCGACATGTCGCCCGTCGCACTCGAGGATGTCCTCGCCTGAGCGTCACACCGCTCGAGCGTGCGGTCGGGGACTACCTCGACCACCTCGTCGTGGAGCGGGGCCTGTCGCGCAACACCGTTGCGGCGTACCGACGTGATCTCGCCCGATACACCGACTGGTGCGCCGGCCATGACATCACCGGACCTGATGCGGTGGAGTCGACTGATCTGGCGGACTTCACCGTGGACCTGGCGCGGGGTAGCGACGGACGTCCCGCCCTCGGCCCCGGATCGGTCGCGCGGTGTGTCGTGGCCGTGCGCGGGTTCCATCGCTTCTGCCTCCTCGAGGGCCTGACCTCGAGCGATCCTGCGCGCGCGTGGCGGCCACCCAAGACGCCACGCCGCCTGCCCAAGGCCATTCCCTACGACCGCGTCGTGGCCCTCATCGCGGCCGCCGGCGCGGCCGAGCCACCCCTGGGCGTGAGGGATGCGGCTCTGCTGGAGGTCCTCTACGGGGTCGGCGCCCGCATCTCGGAGGCGTGCGGACTTGATGTCGATGACATCGACCTCGAGGAGCGGGTGGTGCTCCTGCGTGGCAAGGGGGCGCGCGAGCGGCGCCTGCCGCTCGGGGGTCATGCTGCGGATGCTGTCTCGGCGTACCTCGTGCGCGGCCGCCCCGCTCTGATGTCGCGGTCGACCCCGGCACTCTTCATCAACTCGCGAGGGGCCCGGCTCAGCCGGCAGAGCGCCTGGGCCGTCATCTCGGCGGCCGCCGAGCATGCCGGCCTGTCGGGAGTCTCCCCTCACACCCTGCGGCACAGTTTCGCGACCCACCTCCTCGAGGGCGGTGCCGACGTACGCGTCGTCCAGGAACTCCTCGGGCATGCATCGGTGACGACCACCCAGATCTACACCCGGGTCACGGTGGACACGCTGCGTGAGGTCTACGCCACCAGCCATCCGCGCGCCCGGACCCCTTGAGCCCCTCCCCAGGGTGACCCGCCGGCCCGGGAGTCGGGGTCGCCCCCCTCGGGGGGCGACGTCTGAGAGGATGTCGCGGTCCGGGAGGCTCCCGGCTGGTCTGCAGGGGAGGAGGCATCGTGGCCGACGCTGACACCCGGTCGACCGTGGGGCCCACCGGTCGTCCCACCCCCGACTTCCCCGTGCCCGCACCCCTCGATCACCACGGACCCGCCCGGGTGATCGCGATGGTCAACCAGAAGGGTGGCGTGGGCAAGACGACCTCGACGGTGAGCCTCGGGGCCGCGCTAGCGGGCTACGGCCGCAAGGTCCTGCTCGTCGACTTCGATCCTCAGGGCGCGCTATCCGTGGCCCTCGGCGTGCCGGCGCATGACCTCGAGCGCAGCGTCTACAACCTGCTCATGGATGAGGGTTGCTCGGCTGACGACGTCATCGTGTCGACCAGCGTGCCCGGCCTCGATCTCATGCCGAGCAATATCGATCTGTCCGCGGCCGAGGTGGCCCTGGTCAATGAGGTGGCTCGTGAGCACGCCCTGGCCCGTGGCCTCGCCAGCGTGGTGGATCGCTACGACTACATCATCATCGACTGCCAGCCATCGCTCGGCCTGCTCACCATCAATGCCCTGACCGCGGCCAACGGCGTGATGATCCCGCTCGAGTGCGAGTACTTCGCCCTGCGCGGCGTCAAGCTCCTCACCGACACCGTGACCAAGGTCCAGGGCAGGCTCAATCCCCAGCTGGAGCTCACGGGTGTCCTGGCAACGATGTACGACGCGCGCACCCTGCACACGCGCGAGGTCCTCGATCGCGTCGTCGATGCCTTCGGCGACCAGGTCTTCCACACGGTGATCAGTCGGACCATCAAGTTCCCCGATGCCACCGTCGCCGGCGAGCCGATCACCGTGTTCGCGCCCACGAGCCCGGGTGCTGACGCCTATAGGCAGCTGGCACGAGAGCTCATTGCCAAGTGACGCAGACCCCCGTGGCCGGCGATCATCTCGACCAGGCCGATGAGCACGCCGACAGGGCCGACGCAGCTCCCGGCGCGGCGTTCTCCGTCTCGGTCGGGTCATTCGAGGGCCCCTTCGATCTGCTCCTGCAACTCATCTCCAAGCACAAGTTGGAGGTCACCGAGCTCGCGCTGCACATCGTCACCGATGAGTTCATCGCCCACCTCCGCGCCCAGGGCCCGGAGTGGGACCTCGACGAGACGACCGAATTCCTCGTCGTCGCAGCGACCCTGCTCGACCTCAAGGCCGCCCGGCTCCTGCCGAGTGGTGAAGTCGAGGACGAGGAGGATCTCGCCCTCCTCGAGGCGCGCGATCTGCTCTTCGCCCGACTGCTGCAGTACCGCGCCTACAAGGACGTGTCGGCGCTCTTCGCCGAGCGCATGGCTCGGGCAGCACGCCAGGCGCCGCGCACCGTGGGGCTCGAGCCGCACTTCGCCGACCTCCTGCCCGAGGTGGTCCTTGGGCTCGGCCCGGAGGCCTTCGCAGCCCTCGCAGCCAAGGCGCTGACTCCGCGCGTCGAGGCAGAGGTGAGCGTCAGCCACCTGCACGTACCCCTCGTCAGCGTGCGCGAGCAGGCGGCGATCATCGTGGGTCGCTTGCGTCGCCAGCGCACGGCGACATTCCGGGCACTCGTCTCCGACGCCACGACGACCATGGTGGTCATCGGCCGCTTCCTCGCGCTGCTCGAGCTCTTCCGCGAGGGCTCGGTGTCCTTCGAGCAGGTGGCGCCACTGGGTGACCTCACGATCCGCTGGACCGGCAGCGATGCCGGCGACATCGACGTGCGCGACGAGTACGACGACTACGACGATGAGGTCACCGTCGAGGACGACGAGTCGGACGACGTCATCGCCGTCGAGGTGGACGAGGGCATCCGCGTCGAGATTGAGGAGATCGAGGAATGACCGACGTGACCGTCGAGGAGATCGGCGACGAGCTGCCGGCACCGTCCCTGGGTGCGGCCCTGGAGGCCCTGCTGATCGTTGCCGTGGAGCCCCAGTCGACCGTCGAGCTCGCCGAGGCCACCCGCCAGCCCGTCGACATGGTCGAGGCGCGGCTCCGAGAGCTCTCCGGTGAGTACGCCGCCCAGGAGCGCGGATTCGCCCTGCGTGAGGTCGCAGGCGGCTGGCGCTTCTACACCAGCGAGTCCTGCTCGGGGATGGTGGAGCGCTGGG
>JBIIDD010000170.1:0-3907 GCA_044238565.1 Candidatus Nanopelagicales bacterium | reverse complement strand
CTGAGGGAGTCGTCTCCCTCCTCGCCGTCGATGTTGTCGGCTCCGTCGTTGCCGACGATCTTGTCGTTGCCGGGTCCACCGAAGAGATCGTCGTCGCCGAGGCCGCCATCGATCTCATCGTCCGCGACCCCGCCCTGCACGTAGTCGACCGCGGAGCCGCCGAAGAAGGTGATGGCGAGCGGGTCTGCGGAAGCAGCCGCCGCTGCGACAGCGGTCGTCGTTGCGCCGGTCGCCGCGCGCAGGTCGATGCTCATGCGGGTGCGGTCGGACGACTTAGGCACTGAGCACACGACCTGGGCTCCTGATGCTGTGGCCACCGGTGCGCAAGCGACGCCGGGCTGGATGGTGTGCGAGCCGTCGACCACGGTCACGGTGACCGTCTCGTCGGCGCCCCTGACCACGAGTTCCTCACCATCGGCGAAGGGCGTGATCCCCGCAGCCGCCACGAGTCGGAACTGCTTGGTGGCGGGGTCCCAGCCGACGGTGAAGTCGGGGCTGACCGCCTGGGCGGCCCCGAAGGGGACCCCCGCGAGGGCGGAGCCCACGAGGGCAGCGGAAGCGATGAGGCCGAGGGAGCGCATCCGCTCAGGGTCCTCTCTCGGTCAACTGGGTGTCAACGCGGCGAGGCCACCCCTTTCGGCATGCGGGCATTTCATGGCTGGTAAGGCAACATACGAGGGCCCGAGGCTACGAGTGCATAGGCTTCAAGGCCACGATTGCTTGCTGTCGAGCCTGACCCCAGAGTGGAAAACATGCGCAGCACGAGGTCCTTGCTCACGCTTCCCCATGGCGTCGGCGCTCTACTCGCCCTGTTCGTGCTCGCCTTCGCGCCAGGGTGGGCCACTGGCCCCTTGTCCGCACGAGGGTTGATCTGCATTCCTGCCTGCATCGCCCTGCTTCCCTTCGGCATCGCGCGACTCACGGCGATGAGGCCTCTCGATCGATTCACCATCGTCTTCCTGTGCGGAGCCTGGGGGCTCTTTCTCATTCACCTGCCCGCTGCAGTCCTGTCAGAAGCACCGATGTGGGAGTCCCTCTTCGGCTGGTTCGGTCGCGACCAAGGACTCCTCCTCTTCGGTGCTGGGGCGTGTCTGGCCACGGTCGTCGCCTCGCTCGATCGGGATGAAGTGCACACTGTTGTCAAGTGGCTGCTGGTGGCGGGACTCGTTGCCGCCGGGGTGTCATTCCTTCAACTGCTCGGCTGGGATGCACTCCGCACCTCTGGCACACCCGGTATCTCTGCCACGCTGGGCAACCCCAACTTCGCCGCGGCCTACTTCGGCATGCTGCTCGGCCCGACGCTTGGTCTTGCCCTTGCCGACCGGCAGAGGGGCTGGTGGCACTTCACGGGTATCGCCTCGGCAGGGTGCTTCGCGGCCATGGCGGTACTGACGGGGGCACTGCAGGGGGTCCTCATATCCGTGTGCGTTGGCGTCACCCTCGGGCTCTGGTGCGGCCTCGCATGGCTCCGTGGGCGATCCACTCGATCCTCCGCGCCCGTAGTGGTCGCGCTGGGTGGAGTCGTCGGCGCAGGGGTCCTCCTCCTTCTGGCGAGCTGGCCACGGCTCATGGAGGAGCCGACGTTCGCCTTTCGCGCGGTGCAGTGGCGGACCGCTCTTGCGGCGATCGCCGACTCCCCCTGGGTCGGCCATGGAGTCGACGGCATATCTCGCGTCGTGGGGCGCTTCAGGCCGCCCGAATATCTCGATTTCCGGAGTGCCGACAACCTGACGTCCAATGTGCACAACGTCCCCCTGCAGCTCGCTGCCACCGCGGGTGTGTTGGCCGGCGCACTCTGGATCGTCATCGTCGTGGCATCCATCGCAGCCGCGCTCCATCGAGTGTTGCGGCGCCCACTGCCCATCGACTACCTCCTGGCTGGCCTGGTGGCGGGGGTCGTGGGCTATCTCCTGCACGCCATGGTCAGCATCGACATGCCAGCGCTGTTCGCAAGCGGGATCTGCCTCGCTGCCCTCACTGTGTCCCGGAGCAGATCATCGGGAGCCTCTGTGCCACCTGCGACCTCTCGTGATGTCGGGACGCCCAGGGTGGGAGGTGGCGTGTCGCTCACCACGAGCGCTCTGGTGTGCTGGCCCCTCGCCGCAGGTGTGGGTGCACTCCTTGCGTGGCAGGCGACGTCCGTGCACAACTTCCTGGCGAACGACGACCCTGTCGAGGTCGCCTCGCTCATTCAGGAAGACTGGCTTCCGTGCGACCTCCGGGCGAGCCGAGCGATGATGCTCTCCGAACAGCCGAGTCGCGAGGGGCTGAGCACGCTCCAGCAGGCATGGGCTGTTGATCCGACGTGTCCGCGCATGAATCAGGCTGTCGCCAGGGCCGCCAGTCGGGTGGGTGATGCCGATGCGGCTATCGCGGCATCGAGAGCCTTCGCGGGCAGCGATCCCTGGAACGTCGAGGCCCACCTGCTCGAGGTCTACGGAGCTCTCCTGGCAAACGACGAGGAGGGAGCGCTTCTCGCTCTGGAGGATGCCGAGAGGGTTGGTGCCCTGCGCCCGTCAGGCAGCGACGAGCAACTGCGAGCTCTTCGGCAAGCGCTCCGCGCGGCTCAGGGCTCGGCGGGTTAACCGGGGATCGATGCGCTGGTAGCGATTTGGTAACGAAGAACTCCGCCCTCTCTGTAGGAAGGACGTCATTGCTAGCGTCGGGGCCTCTAGGGGGGGGTTCCATGCGCCTACGCACGCCAATTGCCCTGGCCGTCGGTACGGCCGCCTTCGGTCTGCTCGTCGGGCTGTTCGCTAATTCGGCCGCCGTGCAAAGCGCTCCCCCTGGTCTGCCCTGCCCTGTGCAGTTGCCGGACAACACCAATGCGATTTCGCCAGGTAGCACGACTCTCCTGAGACCATTTCAGCAGAACGTCCTGGTGTTCGGTCGCGTGACGGACGCGAACCAGCAGGGCTTGACCGATGTATTTGTCCAAACCTTCGTCAACGGCCAGGCGACCGGCAGCAACACGGTTACGCAGCGCGACGGCTGCTTCGTCTTCAAGGTTCCTACCGCGGTAGCGCTTGTCGATCAGTCCGTGTCCTTCGAGTTCAGCGCATTGGGCTACTCGAACCAGCGTCTAGACAATCAGCCGGTACCCAATCCCACGTGGACGTCTGACAGCAGCAGGATCCGCCTGCCGCTACCGCCAGTGACCCTGGCCGCTGAGCCACCGCCCGTGCCGCCCCCAGGCGCACCCCCGACGCCGCCGGGCCCGCCACTCGACGTGGTGGCCAAGGCTGGCTGGCAGAAGGTGACCGTGGATTGGGATCCTCCGGCAAACCAGGGCACTTACCCGGTCATGAACTATCGGGTGCAGGCGAGTCCCGGGGCCTCGGTTTGCCTCAGCCGCTCGACGGACGAAAAGCTCACCCAGTGCACGTTCACGGGCCTTGATCCCGGCACGCCGTACACCTTCACTGTGCAGGGCTTGAGCGGTGGAGGGTGGGGTGCACAGTCGGCGCCCTCGAATGCGGCGACGCCGTACGAGTTGAAGATCACCGCCTCCGACCGCAAGAAGCTCACCTTCCGCAGGGTCTCCCTGGGCTCGGAAGTGTCGGCTAGAGGAGCTGCCTTCGGCTACCCGGCAGGGACACGGATCACGGTCTTCGTCAGGGAGGGCGATTCCGGCCAGTGGGTCGAGCAGAAGCGGTCGACCCTGACGTCGGATGCCACCGGCAATTTCTCCTGGAAGCGGAAGTTCTCCAAGAGCAAGGACGGGACGGCGATCTCGGTGCAGTTCGCCATCGGAGTTGATCGCTCCAACCCCGTCAGGCTTCCCCCGGTGAGTTAGTCCCGACCGGAAGGCTGGTAGCACCTGAAGTCCCTTTCCGGTATCTCTCGGACATGCTCTTTTGCGGACACCATCCCATCTGGAGTCGAGCGGACTCAGGAGGCTCTCGGT
>JBIIDD010000169.1:0-3915 GCA_044238565.1 Candidatus Nanopelagicales bacterium | reverse complement strand
AGGCCGTGGCAGTCCCAGCCGGCCTTGCGGGGGACGTGGAAGCCCTTCATCGTGCGATAGCGGGGGAAGATGTCCTTGAAGACGCGGGCCTCGATGTGGTGCGTGCCCGGGGTGCCGTTGGCCGTGGGCGGGCCCTCGTTGAAGACCCACATGGGGCGGCCTGCCGACTGCTCCAGGGAGCGGTGGAAGGTGTCGTCGGCGGCCCAGAGATCGAGGATCTCCCGCTCCATCGCCGGCAGGTCGACCTGCGTCGACACCTGGCGATACATGGCGAACCTCCGGATCGGGGACGAGGGGCAAGCGTAGCCGGGGGCATCGCCGAGCCGGAGAGCGCGCGACCCGACCGGTCGCGTGGGGGAGGATGGGGAGTCATGACCGAGCCGATCCGGGCCGTGATCCTGGACTTCCACGCCACCCTCGTCGACCAAGGCGATCCCGACGAGTGGCTCGACCGCGCGATCGCGGTGACCGGCTCCCCGATCGACGAGGGGGAGCGCGCCGCGATCGAGGCTCGGCTGGACGACATCTGGGTGCACGCGCGCGAGATCGATCCGCACAGCGGCCGGGATCACTCGGCAGAGGCGCACGCGGCGGTCTTCCACGAGGTCATGACGGGCCACGTGCCCGAGGACCTGAAGCGGGCGCTGTACGACGTGATGCTCGATATGTGGTGTGCCTACGACGACGCCGCGCCCCTGCTCGATGCCCTCGCCGATCGCGGCATCCGGACCGCCGTGCTCTCCAACATCGGCGTGGACATCCGGCCGCTGATGGAGCGACAGGGATTGAGAGCGGACGCGGTGATCCTGTCGTGCGAGGTCGGTGCGGTGAAGCCGCAGCCGGAGATCTTCGCCGCCGCGCTCGATGCCCTCGGCGTACCCGCGGAGCAGGCCCTCATGGTGGGTGACTCGTGGAAGGACGATGCGGGCGCCGCCGCCCTGGGCATCCGCACCCTCCTCCTGCCCCGGACCCGCGGGCGCGTTCATGGCCTTGACGCCGTGCTGCGCCTGGTGGGCTGACAGACTCAGGGTGGGAGGCAGCGCCATGGACTTCGGATTCGACGCGACCACGCAGGACTACCGCGAGCGTCTGCTCGCCTTCATGGATGCCCACGTCTACCCCCGCGAGGCGGAGTTCTACGCCACCGTGGGCCGGCAGGGCGACTACTGGGCGTGGAGCCGCGATCCGATCCTGCTCGAGTTGCAGGCCAAGGCGCGCGCCGACGGCTTGTGGAATCTCTTCATGCCCACTGGCAAGCCGGACAGCGGCGGCTCCGCCGACGCGCCCGGCTCCTACGGCGCGGGCCTCACCAATCTCCAGTACGCACCCCTGGCCGAGATCATGGGTCGCAGTCCGGGCCTGGCGCCCGCGGTCTTCAACTGCGCCGCGCCCGACACGGGCAATATGGAGGTGCTCGTCCTCGCGGGCAACGACGAGCAGAAGGAGCAGTGGCTGCGTCCGCTGCTCGAGGCCGAGATCCGCTCGGCCTTCGCCATGACCGAGCCCGATGTCGCGTCTTCTGATGCGACGAACATCTCGACCTCGATCGTGCGCGATGGCGACGACTACGTCATCAACGGGCGCAAGTGGTGGATCACCGGGGCGATGAACCCTGACTGCGCGGTCTTCATCGTCATGGGCAAGACGGATCCGACCGCTGACCGGCACCAGCAGCAGTCGATGGTCCTCGTCCCGCGCGACACTCCGGGCGTGGAGATCGTGCGAGCCATGGAGGTCTACGGCTACGACGACCACGACCATGGCGGTCACGCGGAGATGCGCTTCACCGACGTGCGCGTGCCCGCGGGCAACCTCCTCGCGGTGGAGGGTGCCGGCTTCGCGATCGCGCAGGGCCGGCTCGGCCCGGGTCGCATCCACCACTGCATGCGCAGCATCGGCATGGCCGAGCGCGCCATCGAGCTCATGTGCGAGCGGGTCGATGGCCGCGTTGCCTTCGGCAGACCGCTCGCCGAACAGGGCGTGATCCGCGAGTGGATCGCGCGCTCGCGGATCGAGGTGGAGCAGTTGCGCCTGCTCACCCTCAAGGCTGCCTGGCTGATGGACACCGTCGGCGTGCGTGGCGCGCATACCGAGATCCAGGCGATCAAGGTCGCCGCACCCATCACCGTGCAGGGCATCCTCGATCGGGCGATCCAGGCACATGGCGGCATGGGCGTCTCGCAGGACACCCCGCTCGCGGCTATGCAGGCGGGCATCCGCACGCTGCGTCTCGCCGATGGGCCGGATGAGGTGCATCTCGCTGCTCTGGGCAAGTACGAGATCAAGAAGCAGCGTGAGCGCCGCGAGGGCTGATCAGGCGGGGTAGACGTCGAGGTCTGTGGCCTTGGCCGTCAGCCAGACATCAGCACCCTCGTGCAGGCCCAGGTCGGCCACGGCCGCCGGAGTGATGACCGCCGTGAGTGCGGGTGGCCCCTCGACTTCGAGGCGCACGAGATCTCCCCGTGCCTCGAGGCTGCTGACGCGCGACTGCCACACATTGCGCGCGCTCCCCTCGGGGTGCTGCAGGTGCACGGAGATGGCTTCGGGTCGCAGCGCCACGATGACGGCATCCTCGATCGATTGATCCGCGATTCGAATCTCGCCGCCGTCATCAAGGGTGACGACTCCGGCTTCCGCCTGGCCTCGCAGCATGTTGACGCCGACGAGTTGTGCGACGTAGGCGGACTCCGGCCGTCGTGCCACGTCGCCGGGAGTCCCCGCCTGCACGGCGTGACCGTCTTCGACGACGACGACGCGGTCAGCCAGCACCATGGCATCCATCGGATCGTGCGTGACGAGCACGACCGCTCCGCGGAAGTCGGCCAGGTGGCGTCGCAGGAGTGAGCGCACCGAGGCTCGAGTGCCGGCATCCAGTGCGGCCAGCGGCTCGTCGAGCAGGAGCAGGTCGGGTTCGATGACGAGGGCGCGCGCGAGTGCGACGCGCTGTGCCTGGCCGCCCGAGAGCTGCCCGGGCTTGCGCGGGGCTAGGTCACCGATCTCGAGTCGATCGAGCCACTGGCGCGCGCGTGTGTCGGCAGCCTGACGGGCTTCGCCGCGTGCGCGCAGGCCGAAGGCGACGTTGTCCAGCACGGTCATGTGGGGAAAGAGGAGGTAGTCCTGGAAGACGAATCCCACGGAGCGCCGCTCCGGAGGCAGATCGATCCCGCGGGCGGTGTCCTCGACGGTCACGCCCGAGATGTCGATGCGACCGTTGCGAGGTGCTTCGAGGCCGGCGAGGCAGCGCAGTGTCGTGGACTTGCCCGAGCCGTTGGGCCCGAGCAAGCCCATGGTCTCTCCTGCAGCGACATCGAGTGCGATGTCGAGTGTGAACTCATCGCGGGTGAGCTCCAGTCGGGCACTGAGGCTCATGAGGATCCGCCGCGCAGGTAGCGGTCGCGGAGCAGGAGCAGGACCGCGAGGGATGCCACGAGGAGCACGAGACTAAGGGCAATGGCCGCCTCGCGATCCGTGTCGAGAGCGGAGTAGACGGCAAGCGGGAGCGTCTGCGTGACACCGGGCAGGTTGCCCGCGAAGGTGATCGTCGCGCCGAACTCACCGAGGGCGCGTGCCCACGCCAGGATCGTGCCCGCGAGCAGCGCGGGCCCGATGAGGGGCAGCGTGATGCGACGCAGGATCGTCCACCGCTTGGCGCCCAGCGTGGCCGCCGCCTCCTCGAAGCGCGGATCGGCGCTGCGCAGTGCTCCCTCGACCGTGATGACGAGGAAGGGCATGGCGACGAAGGCCTCGGCCATGATCACGCCCGCCGTACTGAAGGGCAGTTGCACTCCGAACCAGTCGTAGAGGTACTGCCCGATCAGTCCACGCCGACCGAAGGCAAGCAGCAGGGCCACGCCTCCGACGACCGGCGGGAGGACCAGGGGCAGGGTGACGAGGGCTCTGATGAAGGTGCGACCG
>JBIIDD010000168.1:0-3985 GCA_044238565.1 Candidatus Nanopelagicales bacterium | reverse complement strand
GTGAGTAACCGCCTGGATGATGCCTACCGGCTAGACATGGCGGTGCTGCGGGCCCAGCAGGATGAACTCCTCCGACTGAGGGAGAGCGGCACCCCGGACGCTGTCATCCGGCCGGCCCTGCACGAGCTCGATCTCCAGATCAGCGCGCTACGAGCACGCCGGCCCAAGGGCTAGCTGCGCCCGGCTAGCTGCGCCCGGCTAGCTGCGCCCGAGGGTCTCCTGCGCCTGCGTGAGCGACTCCTGCCGAGGCATCCACTCCGCGAGACGGGCCTCGAATCCGGCCGCGGACACGGCGTCGACGACCTGGGCATCATCGTCCACGACATAGGCCACGTGGACCTCAGCCGACAGTTGACGGAGGGCCCCGACCTTGAACACTCGTGCGGGGCGACGATCGGAGTCCGGTCGCATGATCAGGCGACCCTCGGGCAACCCCTGCTGGGCCAGCCAGTGCTCGGTGTCGGCCCGGGAGCGCTCCGGACGCCCGGTCAGGTAGGTCACGACCAGTCCAGCCTCGACGGCCTGATGGGCAGCCTGCGTGCCCTCAGCCAGCGCCGGATCCTCCGCGACCGAGGCAAAGAAGGCGTCCCAGTCGCGACGACCGGCGGATATGTGGTGGAGCCGGTGGCGTACGTCGGCCAGGACGCCGTCGATGTCGAAGACCGCGACGTGAGGGGAGTCGCCCTCCACGTGATCTGACATAATGTACGTTATCGGATAAACCCTAGGAGCGTAGCGCCCGGGCGAGGTCCTCGAATTCGCCCGTGAGGACCGCCATGTCCTCATCGGTGTGCGCCAGCGACACCAGCCACTGCTCATCGAGTCCCGGCGGGGTGAGGACACCACGGTTGACGCCCCACAGCCAGCTCAGCTCCGCAGCCGCGAAGTCGGTGCGCTTGTAGTCGCGGTAGGTCCGCACGGGCGTCGGAGACCACGTGATGGCGCCCTTGACCCCGAACCCGACCGTGTGAGCCGGCAGGTCGAACTCGCGGATGATCCGGTCGGCGTCCTCGAGGGCCCTGTCGTTGACCTCCTCGGCCGCGGCAAGCGCCTGGCGCGTGCAGACCTCGTCGACGGCGGCCGCGGCAGCCATGACGAGCGGGTTGCCGTTATAGGTGCCGAAGTGGGCCATGCGGCCGTCGACGACCGTCGCCATGACCTCGGCTCGCCCGCCGAAGGCGGCGAGCGGCAGGCCGCCGCCGATGCTCTTGGCCAGGGTCACGAGATCGGGCTTGACGCCTAGGCGTTGTGCGGCGCCGCCGTAGCCCGCCGTGAGGCCGGTCTTGACCTCGTCGAACACCAGGAGCACCCCGTGGGCGTCGCACAGCTCCCGCACGCCGGCCAGGTAGCCCGCATCCGGAAGGACGATCCCCATGTTCTCGGGCACGGGTTCCATGACGATCGCGGCGATCTCACGACCGTGCTGGTCGAGCAGCTGGCCGAGGCGCTCGAGGCTGTTGTAGGGCACGGGATAGACCGTGCCCGCCTCGACCTCGAAGGGGACCACGGCCACCGGGGCATCCTCGGGTCCGGCCTCTGCGAGTTCGGGCTTGACCGACACCGAGAGTGCGTCGTATCCCCCGTGATAGCCGCCCTCGATCTTGATGATGGCCTTGCGACCGGTGAAAGCCCGGGCCGCGCGTACGGCGTACATATCGGCCTCGGTGCCCGAATTTGCGAAGCGCACCTGGTCGAGGTCGAAGCGCGTGCAGAAGCGGTCCGCCATCTCCGACGCCGAAGGCGCGGGAGTGACGAAGAGGGTGCCCGTCTCCAGGGCCTGCTGCACGGCTGCGACGACCGTCGGATTCAGATGGCCCACGAGCATGGCGCCGAAGCCCATCGACAGATCGAGGAGTCGGCGGCCGTCTACGTCGGTGAGCCACGCCCCCTTGGCCGAGACCACCGAGACGGGGTGCGGATCCCAGTACTGAAAGGACGAGGGCACACCGAGGGGCAGCGTGCGGCGCGAACGCGCGCTGAGGGCACCCGACTCGGGAGTGGTCGCGGCAAAGCGATCCCACTCGGCGGCGAGCAGGGTCGCGATGCGATCAGGATCCAACGGCGTGAAGGCATCGGGCATGGTGCGCCAGGTGCTGGGATCGTGCGCGGGCCAGGTGACGGCATTGGGGATGCTCGTGTCAGTGGTCATGGCTCCTCGATTCCCGCACCGGCAACGCACCGGGACGTAACCCGATCGTAGTCGTCGCCCCACACGCCGGGCCATCGGTCGGGTCGACTGCGACACAATGCGGTCATGGGCGGATACGGCGAGACCTTTCGCGCCTACGCCCATCGCGGCGGAGGTCTCGAGGCGCCCGAGAACTCCCTCGCGGCCTTCCGGCGCGCGACCGATCTCGGCTTCACCTATCTGGAGACCGATATCCGGCCTACTCGCGACGGTGTGGCCGTGGTGCACCACGACGCCCTCCTGGAGCGCACCACGGACAGTCGAGGTCGGGTGCGCGACCTCACCTGGCGACAGATGCGGTCGGTGCGATTGAGCGATGGCTCCACTCCCCTGCGACTCGAGGAGCTCCTCGAGGAATTCCCCGGAGCACACGTCACCGTCGACGCCAAGGAAGACGGCTCGGTGCTGGCGCTCGCCGACGCCGTGCGCAGGTCCGCGGCCTCCTCGCGCATCTGCGTCGCATCGTTCTCCGCGCGCCGCCTGGCACGCGCGCGACGGGCGCTGCCTGCCGACACGGAATCCGCCGCGCACCCCTGGGAGGTGCTCGCCCTGAGGGCCTGGCCTCGACTGTCTGCACTCCCCCGCGCCCAGCGGGTCCAGGTGCCGATGCGCGCCCTCGGTGTCTCGCTGGTCGCTCCGGACTTCATCGCACGCGCACACCGCCTCGGGCTGGCCATCGACGTCTGGACGGTCGATGATCCGGTCCAGATGCGCCTTCTGCTCGACATGGGCGTGGACGGGATCATGACCGACTCCCCCAGCGTGCTGCGCGAGGTACTCGAGTCACGCGCAGAATAGGACGGCGTCCGATTATCGGCCACTCCTCTCGGTCAGATCTCGGTCAGGAAGTCCTGACACAACTCCCAGGAACCCCGGGAACGTCCGCGGCGTCCCACTCGTTGAGCACGGTGAGAGCACACGCTCTGTGGGAGCAGACGCTCTCCATGACGACGGGAGGCAGCATGTCCGAGGGCAGCCTGCGCGGCACCCGCCTTGGTGCCATGAGCTATGAGAATGACGACCACGTCGTCCCTGCGGAGCGCGTCGTCGTGACGTTCGACTGCCCACGCGGCCATGCGACGTCGGTGCCGTTCTCCGTTGAGGCCGAGGAGATCCCCGTCCTGTGGCAGTGCCGCTGCGGGGCCGAGGCGCTTCAGCGCGCGGCGACGCGACCTGATGCCACTCCGGGGCGTCCTGCGCGCACCCATTGGGACATGCTCTTGGAACGTCGCACCATCCGTGACCTCGAGGAACTCCTCGACGAGCGCCTCGCCCTTCTGCACGCCGATCAGCGGCGCAAGAGCGCATAGTCGGGTCAGCCGACGACGTCCGGCGGGCCAAGCCTGCGGGCTGCCCGTTCGAGCCTGGCCGCGATGCGCTTGCGGATCGGCGGGAGCCACAGGATGAGTCCCGCGGCAGTGGTGAGGATCCCGGGCACGGCGATGAGCAGACCAGCGGGGACGATGAGCAGCGTCTGCGCCGGCGGCGCTGTCGGCATGGTGCCCGCGGCCTCGATGGCAAGCACCCCCTGCTCCCCTGGACCCTGCAGGGACGCGATGGCCACCCCCAGGGATCGGCCGGTTGCGCTGAGTGCGTAGCGCACGAGCCCGAGACCGAGCACGATGCACGCCACCACGAGGACGAGCACCCACCACCACCCGATGACCTGCGCGAGGACCACGGCGACCGCGATCTCGACGATGGGATAGGCGATCAGCACGAGGCAGCCCCAGCGCCTCGTCATGATCGACCGCTCACCTGTGCCCAACGATGCGCTGCTCCCCAGCGTGCGACATT
>JBIIDD010000167.1:0-3992 GCA_044238565.1 Candidatus Nanopelagicales bacterium | reverse complement strand
CCCACCTCGTCGAAGAGCGCGGCCGCCTCGTCCGGTGTGCCGAAGAGCCCGGGCGGGCCGAGCTCGGCACCGTCGTAGTCGCTCGCGGCGAGTGCACGCAGCATGTCGGCGGGGGCGGCGGAGCCTCCGGTGGTGCCGAAGATGCCGAAGCTGACGGGCGCATTGCCGATGCCACTCATGCCGCCTCCCCACCCACAGCAGCGCCGGCCTGGCGACCCGCCTGTGCGGCCAGTTGCTGCAGGCACGCGAGGTCCTTGAGCGCACCGCGCGCGTCGCACTCGACGGGTGCGCCATCGCGCACGCTGCGCGCGAACGCCTCGAGCTCGCGCACGAACGCGGTGGTGTTGCCGGATGAGATCGTGTCGCGGTGACGCATGCCGTCGACCATCTCTTCGACGGTGAGCAGCGAGCGATGGTCGGCGAGATAGGGCCCGGGCAGTGCCAGCGTGACTCGACCCGCGCTGCCGATGACCTTGACCTCTTCGTCGTACTCGGGGTAGTCGGGCACCCAATTCCACGACAACTGCAACTGCGCGCCGGAAGCCAAGCGACCCACTCCCAGGATGCGCGGCGGCTCAGCGGGCGAGGAGTCACCGAGAGGCGGATCGATGCTCACGAAGTCCCACGACTCGGGCAGGCCGAGGCCGAGCGCGCGCAGGAGCGCCATCTCGTGGACGACCGAGCCGAGCAGAACGTTGGCGTAGAGCGCGCGCACGCCCACCGCGGATCCGCCGACCGCCTCCTCATTGCGGGCCTCGGTGTAGGCCTGGCCCGCGGCGACGACACCCGCGTCAGGATCGCTCGCCGGGAGGAGGGTGACGTGCTCGAACTGGCACTCGTCGGTGGGATGAAGCACTGTCACACGGACGACGCGCACGTTGCCAATACGTCCGATGGCCGCACGCGCGGGAGCGATGAGGTCGTCATGGGCCTTCATCGTGCCCACCTGCAGGACGAGGCCGCGCTCGTCGGCGAGGTGGATGAGCTGCTCGGTCTCGGCACGCGAGTGCGCGAGGGGCTTCTCGGCGAGGACGTGCTTGCCCGCCTCGAGCGCGGCAGTGGCGATCTCGCCGTGCGAGCCCGGAGTGAGGACGAGCACGGCATCAACCTGCGGTGAGGTGACCACCTCACGCCAGTCATGCCCCCAGGCGACCTCACCCGGAAGCCGCGCCGAGACCTCTCGGGCGAGGGATCCCGAGGCGTCGCACACGGCGGTGACGGTGAAGGAGTCGCGCAGCGTTTCGAGGTTGGGCAGGTGCACGCCCTGGCTGATGAGGCCGAGGCCCACCATGCCTACCCGGATAGGCGCCACCGAAGCTCCCTCCTGCTCCCTGGGGGTGCACTCTCATCTACTGGTCTACAAATGTCAACACTGGTTGGAATAAAGACCAGCGTGCTAATGTCGCCCCACCATGAGCACGGGCACGTCTGAGCGCACCGGGGGTCGCAGTCCGTCGCTGAGCGCGTATCGAGCGATCGCCTCGAATCTCGCCTCAGGACGTTGGCCCCCGGGATCCCTGCTGCCCAGCGAGCGCGCCCTCGCCGAGGAACTCGGGGTCAGCCGCACCACCCTGCGCCACGCGCTGAAGGAACTCGCCGACGCCGGTGTGCTCGAGCCTGCCCCCCAGCGCGGCTGGTTCGTCGCACGCGCCTTCATCAGCGAAGGACCCAACGTCCTCATGGGCTTCTCGGAGGGTGCCGCAGCACGCGGACTCACCGCCGGATCGCGCACGGTGGCGCAGACCTTGCGTCCGTGCAGTTTCGAGGTCGCTGACCTGCTCGGTGTCCCTCCGGCGTCCGACGTCGTCGAGCTGGAGCGCGTGCGCACGCTCGATGGACTTCCCGTGGCGGTACAGATGCTGTCACTGCCCGCCAAGCTCGTACCCGGCCTGGAGTCTGAGGTCCTTGACGATTCCTCGCTGTATCGACTCCTCAGGGAGCGCTTCGACCTGGTGCCCTCGCGCTGCGACTACACCCTGCAGGCAGACGCGGCCTCGGAGCACATCGCCGCTCTGCTCGAGGTCGAGGTGGGCTCACCTGTCCTCATCGGCCACGAGGTCACCGTCGATACGCAGGACCGCGTCATGGCCGCGGGCCGCATGGTCTACCGCGGCGACGCCTACCGATTCACCGCAACGCTCTTCCGCATCTAGCCAGGCCCCACGCACCCTCACCAAGGAGGACCGATGGCACGACGAGCCACACCCAGGCCCGTCTACGACGAGCCCGATGTCGTGACGCCGACCAACGTCACCCGCCATCTATGGGGCGACACCGAGTCCGGCTACGTCGGCGACGAGGTACTGCTCTCCACAGAGAAGCTGCATGCGCTCATCTTCACTCTGCCTCCCGGGGCGAGATTCGGGCATTCGACCGACAACCGCACCGTCTTCGCAGCCGACGAGGTCTACGTCGTCCTCGAGGGCACGATCGCCGTCATCGATCCGGCACTCGGGCAGGTCGTCAAGGCCAGCGCCGGCGACGGCGTGTTCTTCCGGCGCGACACCTGGCATCACGGAGTCAATTGGGGCACGGGCCCCGTGCGCGTGCTCGAGTTCTTCTCCCCTCCCCCCGCGACCGGGGCTTCCTCCGCCTACGCCAAGACGGTGCCCTATCTCGAATCCCCCGCCCACGCAGACGACTCAGTGCTCGGTCACTGGCCTATGCAACGCACCACCTGGGAGGACAAGGACACCCTTCACCTCGTGCGCGAGCAGGATCTGAGGTGGCGCGCCGAGGGTGACCTGCAGGTCGGGCTCCTGTGCTCCACCGAGAACCTCACCGTCGCCGAGGTCACCATCCTGCCGGGCGACTCCAGCGCCGTGCGTCGCCACGACGGAGATGCACTCATCCACGTCACCGAGGGCGAGATCCACGTGCACACGCCGGAGGCCAGCAATGCCACCTGGTGGCGCGTGCGCGCAGGCGATTCCATGGTGGTGCCTGAAGGCTTCGACTATCGCCTCGTCAATCAATCGGACGCCCCGGCGCGCGCGATCTCCGGCAGCGCTCCCGGCTACCTGGCGTGACTGACGAGGTCTACCTCGGCGTCGACGTCGGCGGTACCAAGGTGCGTGCCGCCCTGGTCGACGGAGAGGGAGCGATCGTCACGAGCGCTGAGTCATCCACTCAGGCTCCCGAGGGTGCGGATCCCGGCATGCGCATCTCGCATGCCACTGCCCGCCGCGTGGCCGAAGAGGCCGAGAGTCGGGGCCTGGTGATCGCCGGTATCGGTGTCGGCGTGCCCGAGTACGTCCGAGATAACGCCCTGCACAGCGACCTCGTGCTCGCGTGGACGACCCAGCCCGCCAATCTCTTCGCGGATATCGCGCCGGTCACCGTCGAGAGCGACGTGCGCTGCGGCGCCCTCGCTGAATCCCGCGTCGGCGCAGGCCGTGGATGCACGTCGATGCTCTACGTCAGCGTCGGCACGGGCATCTCCAGTGCTCTCGTCCTGGCTGGTGAGGTGTGGGCTGGCCATCGCGGGGAGGCCATCGCACTGGGCGAGCTACCTGTCGATCGCCATCTGGAAGCGGGCGGGGTGACGACGGTGGAGGAGTTCGCGGCGGGCTCCGCCATCGCCCGACGCTACGAGCGCCTTACGGGGCAGTCGGTGGATGGAGCGCGCGAGGTGATCGCCCGCTCTGAAGCACGGGATTCTCGCGCTCATGCGATTGCGACCACTGCGGCCCAGGCACTCGGGAGCGCGATCGCCTGGGCCGTCGACATCGTCGATCCCCAGATCGTCGTCCTCGGCGGCGGGCTCGGGTCGTCAGGTGGATGGTGGATCGACCAGGTCCGCACGAGCTACATCCGCCTGAGCCGCCCGCGCGCTCCCGAAGTCGTGCTCGCGGCGCTCGGTGCCGACTCGGGTGTCATCGGCGCTGCGCTCGCTGCGCGTCTGCAAGACGGCTCCCCTGAGCCCCGGCTAGGTTGAGGTCCATGCACCCGACCCGCACGCTGCCCTTCGCCATCGTTGCGATCCTGACCAT